>JAZDKH010000514.1:0-12409 GCA_043803325.1 Methanobacteriota archaeon
ATTTGAAACGTCGTATGTGAATATCTCTTCAATGTGTACTCCAAAATAATACGATATTCTGAATGCGAGTTCAAGAGATGGGTCATATTTCCCTTTCTCGATAGCAAGGATTGTCTGCCGCGTCACCCCGACCTCTTTGGCAAGATCTTCCTGAGTGAGATCGTTCATCGCCCGAAAGACCTTGATCTTATTCTTCATCCTCTCCCCCTGCCCCGTATTTCCGTTCGTACCAGGAGAGGAAGAGGACATAGGCGATTATCATAAGGAAGACTATGAACATAAGGAGAAATGAAAATCGGGCAACCTGATATGAGTAGGGTCCGAAGACTTCTCCCCGCAGGCTGATGACCACCCCGCCAAGGGCGTATGAAAAGAGGATTACTCCGAGAACCTGAAGAGTGCGCAGCGCTGATTTCTCAGTTATCAGATGAGTTCGTTCATCTGCTATTACTTCATCAACGAGTTGCCTGATTATCCAGGCGGCGAGAACGCCGATTATCACTGCAGCGGTCATTACCAGTGGTTCGAGGTTCCCAACTGACCAGATAAATATCCCCACCTCTATCAGGGCGATCAGACCGAGGAGAAGGAAATATGTGTGTTGCTTCATAATGCTTCTGTGTAACGTAACATTATACTGATTCGGATAAGATAAGCATGATCGTAGGTATCGCGGAAAAAAACCATCGGCATCAGGGCGTTGTAGTGGTATCGCTGCTGATTAGGGGTTGGTTTTGATGGAGTCTGATGCTGCCTACCGGGTGCTCTTTATTGATGATGAGCCTGCAATGCTTCATGCAATCCGCGATTATCTGACTATTATTCACTCTCTTAAGGTTGATATTACCGACGATCCTGAAGACGCCATTCAGAGCGGGCGACTCTTCTCATATGACTGTCTGGTAGTCGATTATGACATGCCTGATATGGATGGTATCAAACTCCTCAAGGGCATTCGCATGGTTGATCCTGAAATTCCTGTGATAGTTTTTACCGGAAAAAGCCGTGAAGATGTCGTAATTGATGCAATAAACAACGGAGCAGATTTTTACCTGCAGAAGGGTGGCAACGCGGAGGAACTCTTTGCCGAGCTCGCGCATGATATTAGAAAGGCTGCGAAACAGTTTCGGGCTGAACGGGCTCTTACTGAGAGTGAACAATTATACCGGGCAGTAGTTGAGGATCAGACTGAGTTCATCTGTCAGATGGATCCCGAAGGGAGGATCAGATTTGTGAACTCTGCATTCGCCTCGTATCTTTCATCAGATCCGCAGGTTCTGATTGGCACTGATTTTTTTTCTCTCTTTGGGGATTATGGTGAAAACCTTCGATCTGCACCAGAGGTCTGTGATCCTGACAATCCGGTTGTTCACGCAGAGGTGAGAAGAAACCTGCCTGATGGGTCAGATACCCATCTTCACTGGACACTCAGATTGTTGTTTGATTCATCCTTTGAACCACGAGAGATCCTTGCAGTCGGACGAGATATCACTGTACAGAAAGAGGTGGCCCGTCAGGTGTCCGTACAACGGGATCTTGCCCTTGAACTCGCGATGGTCTCTTCGGTGGGACTTGTCCTTGAGTCATCACTTATAGCTGCGATCCAGCTGACGGGGATGGAAACCGGGGCAGTATATATGCGTGATCGGACTACCGGTTCAGTCAGACTCTTCCATGATGAAGGTCCTCATCGTCGTTCCCTACGTCAGTTTATGGAGATCTGGGAGGAAGAGAATCTGGATGTCCTGGCAGTTTTGGCCGGCTCACCCCGTTATTATAGTGAGACTGACCTCAGGCGGTACGATGGTCCGTTTCTCTCTATCAGTCTGGTTCCCGTGCAGCGGTATGATGAGGTGACGGGTTGGTTTGTTCTTGGGTCTGACACGATGAACGAAGTACCGCCCGGATGCCGTGGGTCACTAGAGACTATTGCATCGCAGATAGGGAATGTCATCGCACGTATAGAGGCAGAAGATGCCCTCCGGGATGCACTTATCGAGAGTGAAGAACGATATATGCAACTCTCTGAGTCGTCACCGGATGCGATAGCAATCCTCTCTTTAGTAAACAATCCGGTGTATTTGAATCCATCTGCACTCATTCTCTTTGACGTACATTCATTTGAAGAGTTCATGATGCAGCCGTGGAATGAGTATTTTGACGAGTCCACGTATTCGGCAGTTCTTGAGATGCTGGCTCAGAGCTCTTCCATTCGCAGCCCCCATTCGTGCGAAGCACTGTTACTAAGCAAGTCAGGCCGTCAGATATTTGGCGAATTGATAGCAGTCCCCATCACCCAGGCTGGAGAACCGGCGACATTGCTCATTATCAGGGATAAGACCGAACAGCGGTTGTCAGAAGTTGCTCTGGCAGAGAGTGAACGGCATTTCCGTGAGCTGGCAGATCTCCTCCCTGAACCGGTTTTTGAAGCTGATGCAGAAGGAAGAGTGACATTCTGCAATCGGGGTGCCACTGCTCTGCTTGCATTATGCGATGATGAGTATCCGATTGGTATCCTGTTCATGCGATTCTTTAGTGACAGGGATCAGGAAAATCTCATACGAGTTATTGAGGCGGTTAGGATGGATCCGGAGGTCCGGAGCGGGGGATTTACCGTTCAGGCCAGGGATGGCGGGGATCGGTCTGTTTTACTCTCACTCTCTCCAATCTTCAAAGATGCAGTATATACTGGTATCCGTGGTGTTATCGTAGATATTACTGATATGAAGCAGTATCAGGAGATGCTTCAACGGACAATTGATGAGAAGGATGTACTGTTCCGTGAACTGCATCACCGGGTAAAGAACAATATGCAGGTCATCTCGAGTATTCTCCAGCTGCAAGAGGAGTACCTCGAAGATGAACGGGTGATCTCTGCACTTCAAGACTGTGAGCAGCGTATTGCATCGATGGCTCTGGTTCATGAGACGCTCTACCGAAGTGAATCGATATCAGACATCCCCTTTGATGTATATCTCGAAAATCTTGCAGAAGAGGTGACCAGTAGTATCGCAACCGTAAGGGATATCAGGACTCAGATCGAAGTCGGTGATATCAGGTTCGGTCTGGATACGGTAGTTACACTCGGCCTGATTGTGAATGAGTTGATGGTGAATTCGATGAAATATGCCTTTATTGGGAGAGGAAATGGCACCATCAGGGTTAGTATGGGTCATAATGAGGGGTCTTATGTGCTCACGTATATGGACGATGGGGTTGGGCTGCTTCCGGACTTCTCTATCGATGCATGTAATAGTCTTGGGATGCGGCTTGTCCGGGTTCTTTCCCGGCAGTTACGCGGTTCTGTTACAATTGGGGGCAATGACGACATCCCGGGAGCCAGGTTTACGATAAATTTTCCAGACCATTAATATCAGGGGGGATAATCGCGACACAGATACTCATTGTTGAGGACGAAGCTATTGTAGCTGAGTCTATTGCGTCAAAACTGCGCAGGTTCGGGTACCAGGTGGCCGGGCCGGTTTCTACCGGGGAGGAGGCAGTCAGGATCGCCGGAGAGGTACGTCCTGATATCATTCTGATGGATATTCACCTTGCTGGAATTATTGATGGAATTGATGCAGCAGAAGAGATTGCAGGGAAATTTCATATCCCGGTGATCTTCCTGACTGCGTATGCTGATGATAAGACTCTAGAACGGGCAAAAGAAGCCAAACCGTTTGGATATCTGGTTAAACCGTTTAGAGAACGGGATCTCCATGCAACAATCCGTATGGCACAGGAGCGGTCCAGACTTGAGGCTGAGCTCGAGGCTGCCAACCGTGAACTTGACTCATTCAGTTATTCGGTCTCCCACGATCTTCGGGCACCTCTTATCGCAATAGAAGGATTTTCACGGATTCTTGAAGAGACCTATATGGATTGTCTGCCTCCGGATGGGCAGGATTGTCTGACCCGGGTACGTCAGGCGGCTGCAAGTATGGATCAACTGGTAAATGATTTTCTTCGTCTGTCCCGGGTTACTCGTGCATCTCTCGTCATGGAACCGGTGGATATCAGTCGTATGGCCGCCGAAATTTTCACCGCCCTTGCGAAGGAATATCCAGCTCGACAGGTGATCTGGGTAGTAGAACCTGGTTTGAAGGTAACCGCAGATAGGGGTCTAATGATGATCGCACTCCAGAATCTTCTTGGCAATGCCTGGAAATATACCGGAAAACGGGCTGAAGCGAATATACAAGTAGGTAGTCTGAATCGGGGAAGCGGGACCACGATATTTGTCAGGGATAACGGGGCTGGTTTTCCTCCTGAGAAGGCCGGGCTTCTATTCGTCCCGCTTCAACGTCTTCATTCTGCTGACGAATTTCCCGGTAATGGAATCGGTCTTGCAACCGTGCAGCGGATAATCTTCAGGCATGGGGGGAAGATCTGGGCTGAAGGTACTCCTAATGTAGGGGCCACCTTTTCGTTTACTATCCCTGATATGGAATGATCTGGAATGGATAAAGGATGGAGGGTTTGGGAATGCCACGGATTCTGATCGTAGATGATACTGATTTCGACCGGAATCTGCTCAAAAACATTCTGTCTTCTGCCGGATATGATATTGCTGGTATGGCGAGTGGTGGCGAGGAGGGGATCCGGATGTACCGTGAGTTGATTCCCGATCTTGCCATTTTAGATCTGGTTATGCCTGATTTGAATGGAATAGATACGCTTCGACGGATCCGGGGTGAATATCCACGTGCCCAGGTGATGCTCTGTACTTCAATCGGGGAAGAAAGTATGGTTGATCTTGCCAAAAGGCTGGGCGCCAGGGGATATGTTGTCAAACCATATCAGGCGGCGCACATCCTGAAAGCGGTTGAACATATAGTCGGACCCCCTGGACCCTCCTCTGGAATCACCCGATAATCTTTCTCTTCTCTCTCTTCTGCAGATGCGTATGTCAGGGCATTAGAGGAGGGGTTAGTCCCCGGTGATATTTCCCGCGTTCTCTTCAGACAGCTTAGGTAATGTCGTATTCAGAGCCGTGATCTGATCTTCGATACTGGTAGAATTTGTTTCAGCCTGGGTCTGGTTGATCAGGCCCCCCTTTCTATATGCTTCAGCAGCCTTGGTAGTATTCCCCTGTTTTTCGTAGATTTCACCAAGACGTATCCAGAGAGAGGTATCTGCAGGTCTGATCTCTGTTGCTGCTTCATATGCAAAAGCGGCTTGTTCATATTGACTGAGGGCGATCCAGGTGTCTCCAAGGTCTTTTCTGATGGTGACATCATTTGGATCAAGCGTGAGGCCTTTTTCAAATGATGGTATTGCTTCATAGAATCGCCCCTGTCCAGAGAGGATTGCACCGAGTTCTCCCCAGCTACCTGCCTGATTCAATGATAACAGGAGTGATCTTCTGACGGTGGTGAGTGCTTCTTCGTATCGGTACAGGCCGGCATATGCAGCAGCGAGCTGATTCCACCCTTCCGGATCATTAGGGTATTGTATGGTGGCATTCTGCAGGGTTGCGAGTGCTTCAAGGTGCCTGCCCACAGCATTCTGTTCCCTGCCAAGTGGAATCAGGATACTGGTGTTGGTTGGACTCTGATTCTGCACTTTTGTAAATATTTCCAGGGCTTCCGCGCTCCGGCCGAGTTTTGAGAGTGCAGTAGCATACCCTATTTCAGCCTCCTCTGATCCCTTGTCGAGACGGAGGGCCGCTGCAAATGCTTCAGATGCTGACTGGTATTTTCCTGCTGCTGACGCATTTACTCCTTTCAGGTACCACCCGGTATAGGCTTTTTGTATGTCTGCAAAACTCGGTCCGGTCTGGTTATTTGCCGGAACAGATGAATTGGCAGTTATGGTCTCTCCCTGGTCAGGTGGGCCTGGGTGAGTTGTATTCGTTGATATATTATTTGCACCAGTATCAGCAATGAGGGTTAAGGAAGAAGTGTTCAGATCTGAGGATTCGATACTGATGGTTTCATTCTCTGATTGTGTCCCGTCTGTCTCTATAGGGGTGTCTTCTCCAAAGGTCGCATGGGGGATGAGGACCAGCATTATCAGGGAAATGACGATAATAGATAGAAGTTTTGTCATATGCATAGATTATGTTCTGTCAGGGCTCCTTTTAAGGTTTACTTCATGTTTGTTGAAAATTTGATGAAAGGGTCATTATTATGGCTGGAATTGTGGTAAGACCGGTATCAGAAGGCGATTTTCCTGAGGTGTGTATCTTTGAGCAGAGGCGTTTGGAGTGCCCATACCAGGCAGCGGTGTTTGTCCGCCAGGCAATGGTTCTCTGGCCTGATTCGTTCCTGGTCGCTGAGCAGAATGGTTATCTTGTCGGATTTCTTATCTGTTCGAAAGTTACTGCAGACCCTCAGTACGGCTGGGTTATCCGGGTGCAGGTGTCTGAAGATATGCGTCGAAAGGGTGTGGCGACCGCGATGCTGCATCATGCTCATGAGACGATGCAAGAAGCAGGTGTTTGCCATATGATGCTCTCTTGTTCACCAGATAATGAGAGTGCGCTCGCTCTATACTCCCGGATGGGATATCGGGTAGTCTGCCATGAGACTGGATATTTTGGAATCGGTGAAGATCGCGTAATTCTCAGGAAAGACCTCTAATCAGATTCAATTCATCATCGTTATACCGTGACCGTGTTGACCACGGTTCCGGTCCCCGTCTTTCCTGACACTCGTAACCCTACTGAATAGGTTCCTGGTTTCTTCCAGGTATGCTGCGGGTTATGTTCCCATGAGGTGAATCCGTCAGAAAAGTCCCAGAACCATGCGGTTGGATCTCCGTCAGACTGGTCACGAAACTGGAGGGTTCCTGAGGCCCCAATCACGGGTTCAGCGGTGAATGCAGCTTTAAAGACTGATATGCTCTCTCTGCTGGTTTCACTTCCGCAGGTAGTGCTGACGGTCCGGGTGACCTGATAACTCCCGGAAGATTCGTACCGATGGCTGATCTCATCTGCTTCAGATGTTGTTCCGTCACCAAAATTCCATAACCCGGTCCGTCGGTTTTCCGGGGTTCCCCCGGTAGATTGGTCGGTAAATCTGACCGTGAGTGGCGCATATCCAGCGATGGGTTCTGCAAGGAGGCCAGAATGTAGCTGGAGGACATTTCCAGCACCAATGGGGGTATTCATCAGGTTCCAGACAATATTGGTGCCATTCTCCGGAATATTTACGGTAAAGACATTGGCATGGATACCTGGGAGAAATGTGGTTGGCTGGCCTCGGTCTGGTTCGCCAGGCGAGAACCGGTTTCTCTCACCAATACTGAGGGAGACCGGGGTATTATGACGGTTGGTGTACCCGAATGAGATTTGGATAGTGCCATCTCCCTGGTTACAGGGTTGATACATGGTTGGTATGAGCATTCCGGGAGCTGGGGTGATGTCAGGTGTTGGTTCTGCAGGAGTCGGGGTCTGGGCATCATTTTGATTCGGTTGGATCGGTGGTGGTGGGGCGATAAGCGTGTAACTGTTGAGGATACCGGCGATCGTCTCCTGGTCTGTGAGATATTTGGTTCCAGTCATCCGTTCCATTTTTCCGTCCCATTCGAGAAATCTTACCATCGCTGCCTGACGTTGCAGGGTGCCGTTCTCTGGCGTAGGGAGGTCTTTGTCGGTCCAGGTCGAAGCGTCGGTTTGGAGAGGTCGGTCATAATCACGGAAGGTATAGGTCCGGCTGGTACTATCATACCACAGGACTCTCATCCTGCTCGCCTCTGAAGGTGCTCTGGTCAATGTTCCGGTTGGTGATGCCTTGAGACCTGAGGTATTCAATCCTGTCCCGGTTTCTGGCTCTTCTATTCTCCCTCCACTGCTTACGCTCTCATGGGGGGATGAGAGGATGGTGATAAATCCTGCTGTGACCAGGCAGAGTGCGATTGCGATGCCTGCTATCCGGTATGATGATGATCCGTTTCCCATAGATTGCTGTACCTGATCGATCGTATGCGTTGCCCCCTGTATCTATCTGTGGTTTGCATGTTGTCAGAAGAAGTCAGAGAGGGTTTTTTGGGTTTTGATAAGGGGAAGGAGGGTACTGTGTGGTGCCCATCGATCCATGCCGAGTGCTTTAGATGTAGCGGCTGTGACTGAGGGAATATCTTCGAAATGTCCTGGAGGAGTTGCCATTGCCTGCCGGGTAACTTCCCTGATGACCCACGTACCAAGGGGCGCCCAGTATTCTGAGGTGATCCACCTGATAACAACGACCTGTGCATTTCTGTGAATTTCAGTGAGATACTCGAGGACCGCGAGTCGTGCCGAGTAGTACGCTCCGGTGATGGGTGAGTACCCGGATTTTGTCCGCCCTTCACTATCCACCACAATCTGCTCCTTTCCCCCTGCCCAGAGTGACTGGCTGCCCCAGATCTCGATCATCTCATACTTCCAGTCACCAGGGAGGAGGATGACTGCGATGGCGTTTCCGAACTTTTCTGCAAAGAAGAGACTGATTCTCTCATAGGTCTGAAACCGGAATACGTTTTGCTTGAGTTCTTTGCCGATGGTGTCATCAACCGCGGTGATGGCCCACCGGGTCGGAACCAGACGCCGTTTTTTTTCAGTGCCAAGCAGGCCGGCTGACATCAGGCTGATGATGCGGTAGGTATCAGTCCCGCCTGCATCAAGTTCACGGCATGCCCCGGCTGCAGGAAGGTCAGTATCACTGGTTATCCGATCGACGACCCTGGCAACGGTGGCATTGTCAAGGAGGTCAAATGATTGCAGGTTTCCCGTCATACCCATCGGGGCTACCATACCATCGAACCGGAGGTTAAATGACACTGGTCTTTCAAATGCGGTCTCAACTCCTAAAGGGACACTGGAAAGGGCAATCTCCTGCAGGTTATCTTCGTACCGATGCGGGACCGTTGTTGCCCTGATAGTCTGCGCCCGGATACCTACGATCTCTTCTATCGTAAGGTTTTGGTTCATCCAGTCCGGGGGATGATCTCCATCAGGGGTGAGGAGCGGTCCGGCTGAAACATTGGGGAAATTGTGGCTGCCGATGAAGATGGAAGGGGCGGTCCCGCTGTACTCAGCCTTTGGAAGGGTCCTCAGCTGGGCGTGAAACCTGGCAGTTACCGGGCAGTGGTCCCTCCCGCAGAGGCCCTTTCCTTTACAGGAGATGCATTGATTCATCAGTCCTAATACCTATTTTTGTAATTATTTGGGTTTAATCTTCACAGGAGGCTAGAGTTCTCTCCCCGGCTGATACTCATCCTACCTGAACTCTTTCGATATCCACGGTTCTGATGATTACCGGGTGATCCCGTTCAAAAAATACTCGTCTCTCGAGAGCTGTCTTTCCTGTCCGTATCCATCCCCCGTTGTAGGCAGGTCTGATGGTATCGGTCTCGTACTGGTCTGTATCAGGATTGTATGAGATGATGACTGCGAGGTTTTCGAGTCCGGCGGTATCAGGGCTGACGATATTTCCTGCCGTAAATTTTGGCTTTGTCCGTGGAGGGGCTGAATCAGCCCCGATTCCGATGTCACTCAGGGGGATTCGATTAATCCGGTGTGAATACTGTTGCTCAAGCGTTGGTCTGATGTACCACTCAGAGATGTTGTCACTGCGGTATCCCCATTCACCCGTGTAATACTTGTTCAGGGTATCGACCTGATACTGGTCGGTTGCAGAATCATATCCAAGGATGGCGATCACGGTGTCACTCACTGCAGGTCCGGTGCTGATCAGATCCCCTTCTGTGTAGATTGGTTGTGGATGCAGAGTCGGAACCGCAGTGGCCGGTGGGGGCGTGAGTGATGAAAGCCCGGGTGGGGTGTTTCCAACTGTCTGATATCCAATTGATCTGGCTAACTGGTCAAATGATTTTACACTCAGGTTCTCAACTCCCGTGTCTGCAGCAGTGAAGGATCCATCTGGGAGCCGGGCTGCATGGGCGAGGGCATATGTTCCGTTCTGAGGGGGAGTTGTTACGAGCCACCAGATTCCGGTACTATTGTCGATGATGACCTCACCTTTACTGAACCGGGGGATGTCTGGTGGAAGGGTTGGGGTTGGCTCCGGGGTTATTGTGGCCGGCGCTACCGGGAGCAGGCTTGGGGGTGGTGGAGGAAGGGCAGTGCTGAGGACAACCTGGGCACTGCCGTCTTTGAAGTTTGCGATAACCATGATCCGCATCCCTTGACTTATGTTGGTCTCCATGAGATCAGAAAGGGGGACACTCGCGGTGGATCCAGGTTCTAATCCGAGAGTTCCGGTTTCTCCAGGTTCT
This sequence comes from Methanobacteriota archaeon, assembly GCA_043803325.1. Classification (GTDB taxonomy): domain Archaea; phylum Halobacteriota; class Methanomicrobia; order Methanomicrobiales; family Methanospirillaceae; genus Methanospirillum. Next base: position 10,222 of record JAZDKH010000514.1, read on the forward strand.
CCGGTGCTGATGGTTCTATCATTTACTTTCCAGGTGAATGACCTGACCGATTTGATATCTGGCCCCCCGTTATTGGTGAGCAGGACGGTGTTTCCGCTCAGGTTTGCAGTCAGAACTATCGGTGGTCCGGATGGTTGTGGTGGAGCGTGAAAGAGTACTCCGGTGAGCACCAGGATCGCAATGATGAGGATGAGGATCAGTCCGACCCCTCCTATGGCGACGTATTTTTTATCAACCGGGATGAGATCGAAAGGGATCCGATCGAATGGTGGTCGGTCAAGGAGTGATCCCGGGGTGATGCGTATATTCGGGGGGGGGTTTGTCAGATGTTTTGCATTGGTATTCCGGTTTTTCTGGTATATCGGGTTATCAGGGTCGAGGGTGATGGCGTTCTCAAAGCAGAGATCAGCATCTTTGTACCGCTTTTCTTTCGCACAGGAGGTTCCGAGGGCATTCCATGCCCGGTGGTTGTTCTCGTCGTACTCGACAGCTTCTGAGAGGTATTCAATCGCAGTCTTATAATCGCCGGCACGAAATGCCCGAAGGCCACGTTCGAATTGTCCAGCTTTATCTTCAGAAACCATTGTCCCCCAATATAATATTAATTGGACACACTCGGTATATGGTGGTTCCCTGTTTTCTCAGATATTATTCCCGAATGCAAGGATTAGGTCCATGGTGTTGTATGCTCATCGATATTTATGGCCCCTTCATCATCCCCGCCATATCGGATAATCAATTCCTATGGTGCCAGGTATGTACGTCGATGAATTGGAATAGGAAACTCCATACCTGCATCTTCGGTCATGGGAGTGAGTTCAGTAAAATCATGAGTCCTTCTCGGAGGTCCAATCAGTTAATATCTCACTCCATATGGAAAATGATGTGTATTCAGTGTAACACTCTCTCAAACCAGGATAAAATCCAGTTAAGTGAAGGATAGTACCATAGAGAACGCAGAGTATATGGGAAAAATTCCTCTCTGTGCCTCTTTTGTTCGTTTATGGCATTTCCCATCTTCACCGTATTATACGGACAATCACTTTATTAATCGAACAACCTCTGATCTACCATATGTATTATGAAACGTATACGATATCTGGAAATCATTGGAGGATTATTTGCCTATGGCTGGAGAAAAGTATGTGTATTGGGAAGATAATGGAATGTGGGTTGGTTATCTTAAGGAATTTCCTGACTATATGTCTCAAGGGGAAACACTTGAGGAATTCCAGGACAATTTAAGAGATATCTATCAGGATTTATGCTCACATACAATTCCCCATGTCCGGCATGTTGCTGAGCTGATAATCTCATGAAACGGCATGACCTTATCCGGCAATAGGAAAAGAACGGATGTGTTTTCATTCGACATGGAGGAAAACATGATTGGTATCAAAATCCACGAACCGGGGTTTATCAACCGATCCCCCGACATATTGAGATAAATGATTTTCTTGCCAGGCACATAATAAAAGATGAAAGAAATTTGATAAATATCAATAGGGATTGCCCGTATGCAGAAAATAAACCCTCAAAATTATGATTTGGTTCTCAAAGAAGCGTTCTCCCTCTTCCATAATAAGTCTCTGGAATTTCTTGGCCTTGATCTTCCGAGGATCACCGGATTTATGGAGACGGAATTTGCAGAGGTGGAGACCAGCGATGATCTCATGGATTTGACCTTTCGGCTTGAAGATGGCTCAATTCTTCATCTGGAAGAGGAGACGCAACTTTCTTCCTGCGATCTGGTCAGGTTTGCCCATTATGATCTCCGGCTCTTTGGGCGGTACCAGGTAATTATCCACACCGTAGTGCTTACCCCGTTGACGGGTTCACCGGGGACAAAAGTTTTAGATGCCGGAAGTCTCCATTACACTATAACGCAGCTTGTGCTCAGTGATCGTGATGGTGATGCACTGATTGCAAAAATCAGGTCTGCTCTTGATAATGGTGAACCGATCAACGAACCCGAGTTGATATTTCTGCCACTTATGAGGAGCAGGTTGCCGGTTGATAAGGTACTTCGTGAAGCCATATGCCTGGCGAAACGTGTTCCTGATGAAGAGGTCGGAAACAAGATTCATGAATTGATACTGGTGCTGTCTAACCGGATTGTCGATACCACCATTCTTGATGAGCATTGGGAGGAGTTACGAATGTTGAAAGTGATAAAATACGCTGAAGA
>JAZDKH010000515.1:0-17577 GCA_043803325.1 Methanobacteriota archaeon
CTGAGTTCCGGTCAGGATCTGAGAAATTCCAAGTGTTTTTGCCTCTGCAGCATGGACAAATGCTGTCCATACGAACCAGGCTATGGCACCGGTGAGCATACTCCACATTGCACCGGACCGGGATGGATGGTGTGAATAGACTCCGATAGCAAAAGCAGGGAGAAATGCTGAGGCGCACAGGCCCATAAACATCGCGGTTGCCCGGGCGATGATCCCTGCCGGCATAGCGAGAGCGAGAATGACACTGATTACGACCATGATCAGACACCCGATCTGGTTCGCTCTGACTGACATAGCGCAGGAACGTCCCCTCCCCCAGATATCACAAACAAGGGCCGTTCCCATGGTGTGATAGAGCGATGAGAGGGTTGACATGGCCGCCGAGAGGAGGGTGAGCATGAATATTATCACGAAGAGGTCAGGCATCGCCTGATTGATGTAAATCGGTATGATAGAATCGACGTTTCCCCCAGCTACATCGACTGCGATCTTTCCGGCATGTTGCATGAAGTAGACATTGGTAAGTGCACCTACGGTGAATGCAACCCCGGTCATCATCAGGATGAATGGTCCTCCGATGAGAACGGCTCGGTTAAGAGATTTGTTATCTTTCGCAGTCATGAATCTGACCACGAGCTGAGGCTGGGCTAGAACTCCGATTCCAACCCCGAGTACCAGGGTGGTGATCAGGGTGAACCAGATTGGTGAGCCCAGTGACGGCATTGATGCCCAGCCGGTCATTCCCTGGGCGTTCAGGGCAGAAGGAACCAGATCTGACATCGCTACGAGTGCAGTGTGTGCAGCAGTAACTCCCCCAAGGTACACATACGTCAGTACCAGAAGAACGATCATTCCAACAAGCATGATTGCTCCCTGAAATGCATCCGTGTACATGACTGCAATAAGGCCGCCGTACATCACATAAACCGCAACAATGACTGCGAATATAATGAGTGCGGTTGTGTATGGCATATTTAGGGTTGGTTCAAGAAAACGTGCACCCCCGATAAGCACCGCAGCGGTGTAGAGTGGCATGCCGATGATGATGATCAGCCCACTCAGAAACTGGAGCCTCGGGCTGTGAAAGATCTTTCCCATCAGGTCAGGGAAGGTAACCGCACCTGTCTTGAGCCCTTTTTCCCGTGTTTTCTTTCCAAATACGATAAAGGCCAGGAGGATTCCTATCCCGATATTAAAGACCGTAAGCCATATGAGGCCCATCCCAAGATTTGCTGCTACTCCACCAAACCCTACAATTGCGGAGGTGGATATGAATGTGGCACCATATGAGAGGGCAATGATTATCGGGTGGCTGTCCCTGCCGGCAACAAGATAATCCTCTGCCTTTTTTGTTCTCCGATATCCGAGATATCCGAGGGCCAGGGTGATAGCCACATATACGAAGATGAGCACCCCGGTTGTGATCGAATCAGTTGCCATCGTTCACTCCCTCCCGGTTCCAGTTCAGGAGTCCGTATACAATACAAGCAATTGCGAGTCCTATTGACAGGACGTAGCCAAGAATTATGGCCGGATCAGTGATTCCAAATAATGATAACATGTTTATCGAAGACCTGCGGTAAACTGTTTGCGTTGTAAATACCTGGGGATCGGATAAAAATCCGGTCCCCTACCTAAACACGAAGAAAAATGAGGGTGATATGAATCCGCCGGTGTGTATGATACAGATTCGCATCGGTTTACCAATACCACATGGGATTTTTCAGTATTTAAGATAATTGGGTTTGTGGTTCAGGGTTAGATCTGTGTGGTGCACTTACCCGGGAGTTCTCTCCTATCTTTACCGGATAAGAATTGCCCATGCCGAGGAGATCAGCATCAGATCCCTTTTCCGGTATGCAGTGCGATCTATCCTGTATGATGTGGAGGATTCAGAAGGGACAGGTATGCCTGTTCATCATGTGTCTTTGTGGTATGGTTCTTACTGCCGGAGTGCCAGTATCAGCAGTTCAGGAACCAATGGGATACTTTGAGGTGACATCGAGCCCACAAGGTGCAGATGTTGTGGTTGATGGGATTTTTGCTGGTGAGACTCCGGTAATTATTCCGGTACGGACAATGAATCCAAATGGCTCGGTCATCAGGGTGATGATGCAGGGATTCCAGATTTGGGAGCAGACATATACCAAAAATCCTCTTAAAGGCGAGGTCACCCCGGTTCAGGCTGTACTTGAACCGGTTGCAACGGTTGGTTCACTCAGAGTATCTTCAATCCCTTCGGGGGCCATGGTAATGGTTGATAATGGAAATGGGCAGATGACTCCATGGGCGTATCAGAATCTTCCGACTGGGACCCATCTGGTCTCTCTCTTCCTACTTGGTTTTGATCCGTTCGTGCGAACCATTGAGATCCAACCTGGCCGGACAACCGAACTCGTGGCAAATATGACAACCCGTTCTGGTTCAGGATCATTGCAGATAAGTTCAGAACCCGGTGGGGGGTCGGCATATGTAGATGGGGTATATGTGGGAATTACCAATCTGGTTGTTGGCAACATTCCTCCCGGACATCATGAGGTCAGGATAAGCCGCGCCGGGAATGATGACTATGTTGAGTGGGCATCGGTGCAGGATAAGGGGACCACATTAGTACAGGCAAAACTCAAACCGGTGAGCGAGACTTCTGGTGGATTTGTGGTGGTTACTTCAGAGCCTCCTGGTGCTACGGTATATATTGATGGAGAGTTTTCAGGCATGACAGAGACCGGAAGGTCTCTTGAGATATCAAATATCACCCCTGGCACACACCGGATTTATATTAGCAGTAAAAATTATGAGGATTATGAAGCGGTTATTCTGGTTTCTGCCGGTGCAATTACCCCGGTATCTGTCAGGATGGATCCAAGTCCGATGCCTCAGGCATGTGGGATATTGATCTTGAACTCTGAACCCTCAGGTGCCGAGATCACCATAGATGGCCAACTCAGGGGGGCAACCCCTGCGACAATTGAGACCGTTTGCTCTGGAAAACATACTTTCAGCCTCTCATTGGCAGGATATCAGGATTATCGATCCCAGGTAGATCTTATCCCGGGTCAGGTCCTCCAGATAAATACGGTTATGACTCCGGAAGCAGGTGCTGCTGAAACTCCGCGTAAGGAAACTCCATGGCCTGATCCCCTTCTGATAATAATTCTGGTTGCAGGAGTAGGATTCATTCTCCGAAGGCTGTGAGCAGTCATCCCGGTCTCACTTTTTTTGTGCTGATCTCAGCATGATAATATATACATTTCAGGGGTAACTTGTGAAGCTGCGTGAGAACCTGCTGATATGGGACCGGATTTTTTCAGCGGGAATATATATTTCGCACCAAAATTTAGTCTCTTTTTACGGCCGGGCGATGGAAGAGATAAGGAGGGCGTATGTCACAGGATAATCCAGTGTTACAGTTTGATGAGCAACGTCTTGGAAAGAGGAATCTCCTTCTGGAGCAGGGTTTCTCCCTGTATCCCCCTTTCTTTGAGAGAAGTCATACTATCAGTGAGATCAGGAGAACGTTTGATTCATGTACTCATGATCCATCTGAAGAGCAGGTGAAGACTGCCGGGCGTATTTACATCATACGGGATCATGGGAAGACCTTCTTCTGTGATCTCAGGGATGAGAATGGTCGGATTCAACTGTATATCAAGAAAGATCTCATCCCTGAAGGGAAGTTCGATATTTTTAAGTCCTGTATCGAACGGGGTGACATCATCGGAGTCATCGGTCGGGTATTCAGAACAAAAGTTGGTGAAATAACCATCAGGGTAGATGATTATGAACTCCTCACCAAGGCACTCTGTCCACTCCCTGAGAAATTTCATGGATTAACAAACCTTGAGAAGAGGTATCGGCAGCGGTATCTGGATCTGATTGTGAATGAGGAGAGTAGAGAGACCTTCCGTACGAGAAGCCGTATCGTCTCACTTCTGCGGATTACGCTGACCGGAAAAGACTTTCTTGAGTTTGAGACCCCTACCCTACAGCCGATTTACGGTGGTGCTAACGCCCGGCCGTTCACGACATTTCACAACTTCCTTGGGCAGAAGCTGTACATGCGGATAGCCCCTGAGTTGTATCTGAAAAGACTCGTAGTTGGAGGCTTTGAGAAGGTCTTTGAGGTCGCCAAAAATTTCAGGAATGAGGATATCGACACGAGTCATAATCCTGAATTCACGATGGTGGAGATCTATCAGGCATACGCTGATTACACAGATATGATGCGGTTGACTGAAGATACCATATCCGGAATTATCAAAGAGGTATCTGGTGGATATGAGGTTGAATATGAAGGGAACCTGATAAACTTCTCTCCGCCGTGGAAGGTCCTTTCTATGGAAGAGGCTGTCCGAACTATTGGCGGGGTTGATATTTTCGCTTTATCTCTTGATGAAATCAGAGAAAAAGGCAGATCCCTGAAGATAGAGGGGATTGATGAAGTTACCAATAATCGGGAAGCTCTGGTTCTCTTTTTTGAAGAACTGGTAGAAAAGAAGCTTATCCAGCCAACATTCATCTCTGACTTCCCTATCGAGAACTCCCCGCTTGCGAAGGCGCACCGGGAGAAGGAAGGGTTTGTTGAGCGGTTTGAACTCTTCATTGCCGGGATGGAGATTGCAAATGGGTTCTCTGAACTGAATGATCCTCTTGATCAGATGAATCGGTTCGAAGCCCAGGAAGAGAAACGCCGGCTTGGTGATGATGAGGCCCAGATGCATGATTATGACTTTGTTAATGCTCTTGGATACGGAATGCCTCCCACAGGCGGAGTCGGTATAGGTATTGACCGGCTGGTAATGCTTGCAACGAGTAATACTTCAATTAAAGAGGTAATTCTCTTCCCATCAATGCGACGTGAGGTCGCAGGAGGAACAGGGGAGAACGAAGGGTCAGACCCAGAAAATCAGGAATTAACTTCCCCTTAATTTATCCGTCGATTTGAATATTAACTCCGGATATAAGTCTTTTTCCTAAAATAGATTCTTTTATTCTCTCTCTGATGGCAGTATTATCAAGTGCCTTCGGATATTTTTTCATAATGGGCTCAAATCAAATTTATTTAGAAAAATTTATAATCCATAAAAAGACATCCTTGTCATATTGTACATGGTGTGAGATCGGCGTTGTTCTGCGAAGCACAGACCAGATGTAGGGATGTTCCGGATAAAAGCCCTGAAATCAGCTCTTATCGTAAACCGGGGCACTAAGGGGGGTTTTGCATGCTGCAGAAAAAGTGTACGGGGGTATAGATAAGATGAAACGGATACAACAGAGTGCAGTATTGGCTGCGCTCCTGCTGATACTGGTCTGCTGGGGGCCTGTGGCGGGGAATGAGATGGGAGATGCAAATCTCACCATCGAAGACCTTTCTTCTCAGCCGGTTCAGTTTATCAAAAATGTTGGACAGTCACCTGATATTATTCTGTATCAGGCAAAAAGCCAGGACTTTTCTTTTGATTTTACCAGTACTGGTATCATGATCTCAGGCCTTCCCGATGGCGATTCTGGGGTGAATGAGAGTGAGATCAAACCTTTGATGGTGACCCTGGAAGGTGCACAGACCGCTTCAGGGATTGAAGCGCTTGATCAGCTCCCCGGGTATGCCAACTTCCTGAAAGGGCAGAATGAATCCGCATATCAACGGTATGTTCCCTGGTACGGGTCAATCAGATACCCGGATATCCTTCCCGGTGTCAATCTGACATATAGTGGAAAGAATGGGGTATTAAAACGTGAATATCAGGTACTCCCCGGTGCAGATCCTTCCTCTATAAGGTTGAAGTATGAGGGAGCAGAGAATATCACTCTGACAAACGATGGGACTCTTATCGTCAGGACTCCGTTTGGGAACCTGACTGAAGCTGCTCCGTTCAGTTATCAGGAGATAAATGGGACCCGGATTAATGTCAGTTCAGAATATACACTCCTTGATGACGAACAGGTCGGGTTCATCATCGGTACGTATAACTCTGATATTCCGCTTGTCATCGATCCATATCTTGAGTACTCGACATATCTTGGTGGCTGGCTCGAGGATTATGGGATGGATATTGCAATGGATGCTAGCGGGAATGCCTATGTGACCGGATTCACATCATCATGCGATTTTCCAGTGCTCAATCCGATAGATATCTCTGCTCCCATCAGATACAACGGGACCTATTGCCACAACAGCCGTGATGCGTTTGTAACCAAACTCACCCAGGCTCCGGGAGGCAATGCCACGATAGCTTTCTCAACATTCATTGGGGGTACCTCATCAGACTTCGGACGTGGTATTGCCGTCGACAGTCTGAATAACATCTACATCACTGGTGACACCTTCTCGAGTGACTTCCCGGTTATGCTCCCGATTCAGAACGGAGGAAGGCTCCATGGTCTGAACGATGCCTTTGTGATGAAGATCCGGGATGACGGGGCTAATTTCTGGTACTCTTCATACCTTGGAGGAAATTTTGCAGATCAGGCAAATGACATTGCCCTTGATAGCCTGAATGCGGCCTATATTACCGGCTCTACCGTAGGTAACTCTCAATATAAGAAAGCAGAAGAGAATTTCCCGGTAACTTCCGGGGCCTACCAGGTGACGCCGAATACCGACGCAGTGATGGGGGATGCGTTTGCCTCCAAGATCAGTACGACCGGGAATAGTCTTGAGTACTCTACATACATCAGTGGGAATAATCAGGATTCAGGAAATGGAATAGCCGTAGATGGGCAGGGAATGGCTTACATTATCGGAACGACTTCGTCGAGTAACCTCCTCCCGAGTGGCGTGTCCGGGTATCAGAAAACTCTGAAAGGGGGGCAGGATGCATTTCTCTTCAAGATGAATTTTGCAGCCGGATCACCACCCGGATATGCAACATACTTAGGTGGATCTACCGGTTATGATTACGGTGAGGCGGTTGCGGTTGATACAGCAAATTGTGCCTATGTAACCGGAGCTACTGCTTCGACAGACTTCCCGGTGACCCTGTATGCCAAGCAGAAAGAGAAAGGGTGGAAGTATGACTTCTTTGAGAAAGATGCCTATGTGACCAAGTTCTCTACAGATGGTTCCAACCTCGAATATTCGACATATCTTGGTGGGAGTTCAAATGAGTGGGCATATGGCATTGCGGTTGATAACAGCCACCGGGCGTATGTAACCGGGTACACCAAATCCGAAAGCTTCCCGGTGTATGACTCAATAAAGACCAAAACATCGAGTGACGATCAGGATGGGTTCCTTACCTGTGTGAATGCAGATGGGAGCAACTGGGTATATTCTACGGTTTTTGGGGGGTACAGAGATGAGATATCGCACGGAGTTGCGGTGTCTAATGATGGAAACACGACGCTCCTTACCGGATGGACCAGTTCTCCGTCAATCATGAACCTCGTTAGTGGAGAGAACTGTTATAATGATTGTTTCCCGGTTATGCGGTGGATTAATCAGTCCACGTATCCTCCTCCAGATACGACTTATTTTGGAGGGAACTTTAGCGGGGGTGATGGAAGTTCCTTTGATGCGTTTGTGATGAAGTTTGGCAGGAGTAATCTTCTCCCGCTGTTTTCAATGAACCTGACGGCCTGTAACACAAGTCCGTTTACCATCCTTTTCATTGATAACTCGGGCTCTTCTGCAAATATTGTCCAGAGAATCTGGAACTTTGGTGATGGAAATGTCACTTCATTTGGATCAGTTGCTCAGAATGTACCTCATACGTACACATCCTCAGGGATCTTTCAGGTAACCCTTACTCTGATATCCTACTCCGGGTCTGCCATATCAGATCCGGTTGCGGTTACCGTATGTCCATCAGCAATATCGGCGAACTTTACCGTGCCCGGATACAACAATACCCCGGTAATTGTAGATGTTCCCTGGAAGACGGGAGTGTCCTTCTCAGGAACGGCCACGAATTATACGCCGGTCTCATGGCAGTGGAGCTTCGGGGACGGAACAGCAAATGCAACCGGTCAAAATGTTGTGCACCAGTTTAACCAGGTTGGTAACTTCAATGTTATTCTTACCCCCCTTACCGGAACCTGTTGTAACTACACATCAGTCACCAGACCGATCAGAGTAATGGCGCCACCGTATTCCAGTTTTGTGAACCGGACTGGAAGTGATAGATTGGAAATCTGTGCCACTGATAAGGTATCATTCAATGATACCACCACCAGTTCGTCAATTAATAGTTCAGCAACAGCATGGGAGTGGGACTTTGGGGACAACACTGCGAAGGTGACAACACAGAATGTGACCGATCATCAATTCCTGACTGCCGGAAACTTTACGGTCAGCATGAAGGCCTCGAACATTGCCGGGAGTAACACCGCCACAAAGACTAATTATGTCACGGTATATGGGGCTGCTGTACCTGGATTTGAGGCTTCACCAGTAACAAACATATCACCCATGACCGTGAACTTCACTGATAGATCAACCGGGGTTCCGACTTACTGGTTCTGGGAATTCGGTGATTCACCAACGAGTACGAGCCTTCTGAGAAATCCAAGCCATACCTATACACAACCTGGGGTGTATACAGTCAATCTCTCGGTGTCCAATAAGTGTGGTGGCCTCAACAAGTCATCTCTTCAGGACTATATCACAGTCAATGGGAATATCAGCCCGACACTGCTCTTTAACGCAACCTCTCCGGCGCTATATACAAAATATAATGGAACCGTTCCCCTTACCGTCTTCTTACAGGGAAATACTTCAGTTGGAACGCTGATCGATCAGGCCTCGTGGGACTTTGGTGACGGGAACGTAACTACTCAGACTCGTGATATCCCAACAACATGGCCGGAGGATAATACCTGGGTGAACCAGTCCCATATCTACAGTGTAATTGGAGATTATACTCCGGTCCTCCGGGTCTCGAATAACACCTGGCCAGGGACAGCATCCACTGGGATGATGTATAACCAGTCTATCGGGGTAGCAGCTCCGATGACGGTCAGTTATACGGTCACCCCTCCATCTGGGGTTACTACACAACAGATACGGTTCACTGATACCAGCACCGGGAGTCCGACCCAATGGTATTGGCTGTTTGGCGATGGAGGTGAAACAAACAGTTCATCTTCGGTGCAGCACTCCTATGCATCAACGGGACTTTATCCAACCCGCCTTTATATTTGGAATAAATATGGGCAGTTCGGAGGCTGGGCCAACCAGACAGTAAATATCAGCAACGCTGGTACATCTGGTCAGGTTATCTTCAATCCGTCAAATCTTAATCTGACCACAGGAGTGAATAACTGGAGAAAAGTTCAACTTACCCTCAACCATGCAGATTATGGTCTCTCCAGTTTCACGGTAAAACTCGATCTCAATAGTACCAGTGCTACGAACTTCGGGCTTGTTGCAGATCGGCCCTGGTGGATTGATGTCGATAAGTGGGCAGTAACCGCTACTCCATCAGGCCATGCCCAGTATCTGACATTAGTCGGATATGATAATACCGGTCGCATTGGATACGGGTCTCAGAACGTCTCTCTCGGCAATATTACCTTATTTGGTTCAGCGGCTGGAAATGCGATGATGAGTCTGAACACTTCAGTCTCCATTGCTCAGTATGGGTCATCATTTATGAGTCTGTCTCCTGTTTCTACAGGGATACGTGTAGATCAGGTTGGGGCCCTCCTTGGATATCCGAATCCCCCCAACGATCTCAAGCCTGACAATCTGCATGATGGACTGCTTGATGACTTTGATGGAAATGGGGTGGTGAACTCAAACGATGTGACCACCTTCTTCCTGGCCTATTCCAATGGGGCACTAACTACAGTTCCGGTTGCTCCATTCGATTATAACTATAATGGCAGGATTGACACTGACGACATTGCAGAATTCTTCAATGCATATATACATTGGTGATAAAGAGGTTGATTACTATGATTCAGAAACATCTTGGAATTACACTAGCCCTGATCGGGTGCCTGTTCCTTTCCGGAATGGCATCTGCAGTAACGATTCAGACTACCGGAGTTAGCATCAGCGGTCCTGGTCAAAAGGCAGACATTCCTGTCACCATTGATGCAGTTCCCTTGGGTCTTGCCGGATATAAGATGAACGTTGCCCTTTCACATCCTGGAATCGCGAAAATTTCAGCGATCACCCTTCCTGAATGGGCTGCTCTCAAAAATATTGACGGCACTCTTCCTGCTGAGGCTGCTACCCTGACTGCAGTTGACCTTATGGATAATGTGAAGGCTGGTGCTACTTCTGTTCCGGTTGCAACCTTCAGCATTGAAGGGATTTCGGCAGGTACTACGGATCTTGTCCTGACCATAACTGAACTGACTGATGACTCTGGAAATCCGGTGCAGTTTACTCTCACCCCGACAGGAATAACGGTCGGGGGTTCAAATTCGACCCCAGTTGTGACGGCGACCCAGACGACTGTACCCCCGACCGCCGGCCCAACCATTACACCAACGACGGTTCCTACCCTGGAACCTACCACAATCCCCACTACATCTCCAACATCTGATATAAATCGATCAGAGGTGGTTGCTCCTCTGGCAACTCCGACTCCAGTGCCGACGGTGGTTGCTGATTTTCGGGCTGATGTCACCAGTGGCCCTGCACCAATGACCGTATCATTTACTGATCTCTCATCAGGGTACCCAGGCACGTTTACCTGGAACTTTGGTGACAGCTCCTCTGATGTGTCATCTGTTGTAGAGAATCCTCAGCATACCTACAAAACCCCTGGTATCTACAATGTCTCCCTGAATGCGTCCAATAGTCAGTATACCAACTCGACTTCGAAGACTGGTTACGTCATTGTGGCAAGTATGAGAATGCCACAGCGAGGAGAGAAGACGGCGATGCAGATCTTCTCAGTCCCGGAGGGGGCTGAGTGCTATTTAAACAATGTCTATCAGGGACTCACACCGGTTAACATTACGAATCTGACACCCCGGTTCTATCAACTCAGACTTCACAAAGAAGGGTATTATGATGTGGTTGACCCGGTTATAGCAAATAATGGGGTCTTGCCAACTTTCGTATCCGGATATGAGATGGCTCCTCATTATGCGGAGATAGGGGAACTTGTGGCTGATCCCCCGCAGACTGGTGCAGCCTACATTGTAACGTATCCTGAACTGGTCACTGCATTCATAGATGATAAGAGAGTAGGAAAGACCGATGTCATGGTTATGAACCTCGCTGTCGGTTTCCATAACCTCACACTGGTCAAAGAAGGGTATGCGAACTGGACCGACACCCTGGATGTCAGAAATGGTCTTGGTGTTATTCAGACCTATACATATGAACAGCCATACTACCCACCGATGAAAACGACCGCGTACGTGGATATGAATGCCTGAGAGGGAACCCCCCTCTTATGGGCATTTTTTGTGAATTGGTATGTATTATACTGATGTAAGGTGTAAGAAAAAATGAGAGTTTCTGATGGTATTCGAAGAAGAATCTCGACGATTTGTATCTGTTTTTTAGTGTTCTCTCTGCTTGGATCCGGCGCATCAGCAGTTACCTTGTCACTCCAGAACCTGACTCTCGCCGGACCTGGGAACAGTGGTTCTTCAGTTCTTATCCTGGATTCAGCTCCCGGTGGAGTTGCAGGTTATAATATCAATGTAACAATGGGTACGCCTGGAATCGCAAATATTACTGGTGTTGTTTTTCCTTCTGCATTCGCAGCCATGAATAATAAGACGGCCCTCCCTGCTCAAGAAGTCAGGGTGGTTGGGGTCGACGTGACCAAATTAATAGAATCCGGAGCTTCCAATATTACCCTTTGTACATTTACCATGGAGGGTACCGCTTCTGGGGACTCGGGTATGCAACTCTCAATCGGAGAACTTACTGATGATGCAGGAAACCCGATTGATGCAACTCTGAAAAATGCAATGGTCACCGTCGGGTCTGCCACCCCTTCACCTACTCCCACTGTTACTCCGACCCTTACACCTACCCTGACACCTACTCCAACTCTGACGGGGACCCCCACCGTTACTCCGACCTTCACGCCTACACCAGGGACGGTTGATTTTTCTGCCTTCCCTCTATCTGGGTCAGCACCACTCACCGTTAGCTTCACCCCGATAGTGAATGGGACTGTATCAGGGTATGTGTGGTCGTTTGGTGATGGAACTTCGTCAGATCAGGCGAATCCCTCTCATCTCTACTCGAATGGCACGTACGATGTCGCTCTCCTTGCAACATTTGTGTCCGGGGGATCTGCATGTGCATCGAAAACTGGGTATATTACGGTCAATGGTGGAAGTCCGACTCCGATCCCAACCGTCACCCCAACGCCTACTCCGACTCCGGTACCGCTCGTGGCAAATTTTACTGCTACCCCGGTCACCGGAGTGCCCCCGTTATCTGTTCAGTTCATGGATCTCTCACTTGGTACTCCAACAACATGGAAGTGGAATTTCGGTGATGGAATGATGACTTCCACGAAAGATCCCCTCCATGTATATGGGGGGATCGGACGCTATACGGTCACCCTTGAAGTAGAGAATCGAGATATGTCATCAATAATCCGCAAAATCGAGTTTGTGAAGACAAAAGGATAACCCTTTTTTAGGGATTATAGTTCAGTAAATATCCGTTACTAGTCAAGCATTCCCGCCCATACACATTGTCCATATGAGATGCATCCGTCTCCGAGAGGATGTTCTCTGTTGATGACAAGTTCGAGTCCCCGGGAACGGATCTCCTCTTCTATGGTTGTACGAATCGACTCATTATATGCGACCCCACCTGAGAGAGCCACCCGGGAATACCCGGCTTCATCGGCAGCGTCTGCTGCGAGCTGAGCAATCCCTCTGGCAAGATTATACTGAATTGAAGCGGCGATAGTGCCGATTCTCGCTCTGTTTCCATCTGTGCTTAGATACTTACTCCTCGCGGTTCGGAGGAGCGATGGAGTATCAAAGGTCCTGTGGTTCCCGTCACATGAGAATGCTAATTGCCAAATTTCGGGTTTTTTACCCCAGGCCGTGGATTCGAGGCGCATTGCCGGTTCTCCGTCATAGGTCTTCTGTCTGCAGATTCCAAGAAGTGCTGCTGCTGCATCGAGGATTCTCCCGGTACTCGTGGTCTGCATAGTATTGAACCTCTTGGTAACCTGTTGCTCTAAAATCCGCAGATCTATCTCGTTCCATCCTCTTATTGCCAGGATCTCGGCAGTATCTTCATCAGGAATGACACCATAAAGCATCCGTTCAGGGAATTTTGTTGCAAGATCTCCTCCTGGCATCAGGACCGGCTCGAGATGAGCAGTTCTTTTAAGATGAGGCACTTCTCCTGTGAAAATCTCCCCTCCCCATACGGTCCCATCAGTTCCGTACCCGACTCCATCGATGGCTATCCCGACACAGGGCTCCTGGCAGGCACCGGCAATATGTGCCATATGGTGCTGCACCGGGACGAGGGATGCACCAGACTCTTCTGCCATCTCTTTTGCAAGCCGGGTAGAGAGGAACTGGGGGTGGAGATCATGAGCAATGACTCTGATATCTGGGTTCAAAAGACGGGAAAGACGTTCTATCGTCTCCTGGAGATACGCATAGGTAGCCGGATTTCTGACATTTCCGACATGTGGAGAGGTGATGGCGAATCCTTTCTGGTAAAAGGTCACATTTGCATTCAGTTCAGGACCTACCCCGAGTATGGACTGGTTTCCCAGATCCTGCCTGGTACGTTTTGGGGCATATCCGCGAGAGAGTCTGATGATGAGGCCTTTTCTGATGACTGAGTCGTCGCACCGGTTAACGATCTCCCGGTTGTGAGTCAGCATGTACTCTATTGTTCCCTGGAGACGGCTGGTTATGACATCCGGATCCGTGATCATCGGGTATCCGGGGATATTTGCACTGGTCATAATCAGGAATGGAGCCTGCAGATGAGAGAAGAGGAGGTGGTGCAGGCCAGTGTATGGGAGCATGCATCCGAGAGTATGCAGGTTGCTTACCTCCAGGAGGATGTCTGGATCCTTCTTATCAAGAACTACAATGGGACAGGCAGGGCTCAAAAGTGTCTCTTCCTCTTCCGATGAAAGGGAGGTAAGTCTCCGGATAACCTGCAGGGGTGCCATGATGGCGAGGGGTTGTTCAGTTCTGCCAAGTCTCTCCTTAAGGGTTCTTACTGACTGTCCGATGCATGCGATGTGAAAACCACCCAGGCCCCGAATCCCGATGATCTCTCCCCGATCCAGGAGGGTGGCAACCTCCTTAATCGGGTCAGATACTCGAATCGGATCCCCTTTTGCCGTGCAAAGGGTGAGGGCTGGGCCACAGGTAGTGCAGGCGATGGTCTGGGCGTGATGGCGACGACAGCCAGGATCGTTGTACTCGGCATTGCATGTCGGGCAGGGAGGAAAATTGTCCATGGCAGTCCGTTCCCGGTCATAGGGGAGCGTCCTGATGATAGAGTATCGAGGGCCGCAGTTCACACAGGATGTACCGAAATACTTTTCATATCTCCCCTTGGTAGTAAAAATATCCTGGATACAATCGTTACAGGTGGCGATGTCAGGGGGGATGAGACCGCTGAGCACCCCGGTTGCGCTTGGGATTATCAAGAAATCTTGAGGATATTCACCCTGGAGGGGTCTCACCTCGACTGAATCGATGACCGAGAGTGGGGTGCCCTGTGAAACAAGATCACAGAACTCCTCGAACCGATCTCCGTAAGCACAAATCCTGACCTCTGATCCGGCGTTTTGGACAGAACCAACAATTCCTAACTCCTGCGCCTTTGCATAGACAAACGGGCGGAATCCTACGCCCTGAACGATGCCCCTGATGATGATTCGGCCCTGACTTCCCATTATTTACACAACAAACCTTTATTTTTTTATCTGACGATATTAATATAGGGTTTTGAATTGACGGGTCATATCAGAATCGTAAATGATCCTGTAGAACTGGTTCCGCTTTTTGTCATCTTCAATAATACTGTTTATAAGAAGATTCTTGATATGCTTAACAAGAACTGGATGACGAAGAGTGAGATCAGCGATGTGGTGGGGGAGGAAGGAGTCAGGGAGTGTCTGCTTATCCTCAAGAAGGGGAACCTCCTCGAAGAGAAGTGGCGCATGCCTGAATCAGGTAAGAAGCCTGATAAGGAGTATAAGGCGACATACAGTAAGTTCAGAGCGAATTTTCAATGTAACTTCTCTGATCTCGCTGACTTGCTAACTATTGCGTTTACTGAGGATGCTGAGGCAGGGGTGAAAGGGACAAGTCTTGAAGAGGAGTTGACACGTGGGAACTCTTCTATCAACGATATTGCCAGGAGATTTGGGGTGACCCCGATTTATATCAAAGGAGTAGCAAAAAGAGTGCCTCATCTTGATGTGAAAGGTCAGGGTCTGGTGATCCTTGAAGAATGAGGATGAACCGGGATATACCATCCTCCGGAATAAAAGGGATGTATCCCGTTTTCAGATCCTTGTTGAGATAGCCGAGCATCAACCTGCAGTACGGCAGCAGGAGATTGCAGCGATGCTTGGAGTTACTCCGCAGGCGATTTCTGAATATATCCGAGATCTGGTGGATGAGGATATGATCAAAGCCCCGGGTCGGGGAAGGTATGAGGTTACCCGGGGAGGAATAGAATGGATACTTCAGAATGCAGAACTCCTGGAGATTTATGCCCGTCATATCAGGCATGATATTATCCATCAGGTATCAATCTGGACTGCAATTGCAGCTGAAGATCTGAAGAAAGGAGATCGGGCCGGGGTTTATATGAAGGATGGGATCCTGTATGCATCCCTTGCCCCCTCAGTTGCGAATGGTGAGGTCACGGGAGACGCGCCAAAAGGAGAAGAAACCGGCGTTGCGAAACTCGAAGGGATCATAGAGCATAAGGAGTCTATTGTCCAGGTCTGTAAAGTTCCCCGTGTATAGCGGGGTGGTTCACGGAAGGTTCGTCTGGATCAGCTCGCTGAGGTGATGGGCTCTGTGTCAGTGGTTGCCTGTGTTGGTCTTGAGGCCTGGGTCTCTCTGAAGAAGATTGGGCGGGTTCCTGACCTTTATTATGGTTCACGTGAAGGAGTGATTGAGGCAGCACTCCATGGAATTGCCTGTGGAATCGTGATCGTTGATGAGTTTTTCACGGATTTTTTAAAGCAACTTGAGCAGTCTGAGCTCAGTTATGAGATCCATGATCTGGTAGGCTCATGAAGGCCATTGTTCAGCCAACAAAAAAGTACTATCGTATCCTTTTTTATGAGACTCATCATGTCAACGCGACTGCCATCATCGATCTGGTTGACACTCCTAAAGGAATCAGGCCGTCTCATTACCGGATGAGACGAGGGTCCGGAACCGGGTATAAAAACCTGCCAACCCGGGATCTGTTGATTCATCTTCGCAGGGCGAAAGTCTCGCTTTCTTCTCCTGACGGGAGATTTGAGTCATTTCTTCATGATTTACAGATCTCGCATACCTATGTGGATCTCTGCCGGTTCTGCATGATGGAGGATCGGATTGTCGAACTTGATCGCAGGGATGCGATCAGTTTTGGGAAAGATGAGTTGATCTGTCTGAGCTGTGCCCGCAAGGAACTCAGGCGTGAACTAGCTCATATGGGGAGGCTGGGTCGTCATGCTCTCTCTCATCTTGATGAACTCCTTGATAAGTACCGGAGTGTTGATCGGGTTCTGGCAACGATCGAACCAGGAGACCTACCGTTTAGTCATACGCTGTATGACCGGTTGGTCGCTCACCAGGTTGTAGAGACGAGTCGTCTGGAGGAACTCCCCCTTCCCCGTCCGTTTATCGAACTTGCGAATGTCGAATTCCTGATGCCGGTGCAGCAGATTGCAGTCGAAGCAGGTCTTTTGTACGGGAAAGATCTCCTGGTTGTAGCAGCAACGGCGAGTGGGAAGACATTCATCGGGGAGATGGCAGGGTTTAAGAATCTGCTTGAGAAACGGGGTCGGATGATATTTCTGGTTCCGCTTGTCGCTCTTGCATTTCAGAAGTATGATCGATTCATGCGTCGGTACGGGAAGATTGCCGAGGTCTCAATCATCACCGGGACGAGCCGGATTCAGATGAATGAGAATCGACGTCATGCGAATCGTGACAGAGGTGCTTCGATCATTATTGCTACTTATGAGGGGATTGATCATCTACTCAGATGTGGGATGAAACTTCATGACATCGGGACCGTTGTTATCGACGAGGTTCAGATGCTTGAGGATAAGGAGCGTGGTCACCGGCTAGACGGCATGATCGCCCGGCTCAAGTTCAGTTCTCCAAAGGCACAGTACCTCTATCTAAGCGCTACTATCGGGCTTCCGAAGTTGCTTGCCAAGAAACTCTCCTGTGAACTCGTCAGATATGATGAACGTCCGGTCACTCTGGAACGGTATCTGATATTTCTTGAACGGCAGCAGAAGATTCCGACCGAGAAAAAACTCGTTGATGACGAGTACAAACTGGTCTCAACAAAGGGATTTCATAATCAGACGATCATCTTCACGAATTCAAGAGCCAGATGTCATGTTATCGCTGAGAAACTGGGTGAAGGCGTTACTCCCTATCATGCCGGTCTGACCCAGGAAGAACGCCGGATGG
>JAZDKH010000516.1:0-3067 GCA_043803325.1 Methanobacteriota archaeon
AGTTGCCATCGAGGTTCCGCTCAAATACCCGTAATTCGGATTCACAACATTGTTTCGATGTCCGAGACCAAGGTTCGCAAATGAGAGGTCCACATATCCATCAGACCCTAATGGCCAGAACGATATTCGCACCCGCAGATCAGAACCTTTCGCTACCGAGGTGAACGTGGAGAAGTACTGGGTTATGTTATTCTTCCTGATACTACCATGATTATCCTGGCTGGCAGTCCAGTGAACCCCGTCAAGACTGTACTCAATCCTCATATTTCCTTTCATTTCACCAAACCAGTCCCAGGTAATATCGGGCTGATCATCAATGACCTTCACCGGGTGAATAGTCTCTATCATAAGGGTGGCGTTCTGTTCACCCTTTGGAATAAACCCGTGCAGAACCGGTGGCGCTCCCGGTTTCGATGGCTGCATAAGAGTCCAATTCCCGGAAAGGGTCATATTATCGGATGAGAAGGAGGGATCTGTCCAGGTATAATTCCACGAGTAATCAGATGGCAGGGTACTGAAGATAGTAGATCCGGGAGCTGCGACCTGAATTGTCCGGTTTCCCCAGTTCGAGAAGTAAGAGAGGCTGTCATTCGCATCGGTAGATGCGACTGATAGAATATTGTCCAAATTATAACAGGCCGGATACTGCGGGCTTATTGAGGTGTCTTCTGCACTGTTTCCTGCAGCACACACAATGAGTGAGTCTGAAGATCGGATCACATCTTCCAGAGATCGTGGACGGATTGATTCGGGTACTGAAATTCCTATTGAACAACTGATGATCGGAACATGATTACTTGACGCATATGCTATGCCCAGCACCAGATCAGATATTTTCCCGCTTCCAAAACTATTGAGAACCTTTATTGACATAATAGAGGTATTCCAGGCAACCCCGGTCCCACCAATCCCATTATTGCCAACCATTCCGATGATACCTGCGCAATGGGTTCCATGTCCTTCATCATCCCAGGGCTGAACATAATCCCCATAAATGGCATTATACCCATACAGCGGGAAATCATACGCATTATTTGTCCAGAGATTGGGATTCAGATCCGGATGCCCGATATCCACCCCGGTATCAACCACCGCGATGATGGTACCGTTGGTACTGGTTGATGTATCCCATCCTTCAGGTGCCCGAATATCAGCACCAGCAGTTCCAGCCGGAGTATCCTCCTTATACGGGGCACCGGTATTTGAGAGACCATACTGCCTCCAGAAGTTCGGATCGTCAGGAAGCCGCTCTGCAGATACGATGAAATCAGGTTCAGCATAAAGAACCCCGGGTTTTGCCTGGTAATACTCAATCGCCTGCTGAACAGAACTGGTACTCGGAAGAGAGACCAATTCAAGGCCTGGAATGCTGACCGAACTGTAATCCCTCACCGTCTCTGCCCCTATTCCTGCGTTTATCGTCTCTGCCAGAGTCGTGACCGACTTCCCCTGGAGTCCGGCAGGATCAAACCGAACGAGAACCTGACCAGGCACATACCTGAGATCATATGCCGCTCCCTCCGGCCAGACAGGATATTCACCAGTAATCGGATACATATCCCTACCGATAGAGGAAACAGCCTCAATCGCAGAGGTTCCCTGCGGATTTATCCCGATTACCTGGGGGATGATCGGAACCCTTTCTGAAACAACCGAAAGGTTCGCTAAGAATAGGGTGAGAACGAGTACCATGAGAGCGAGTTTACGGGACAGCATATAGTAGAACGTGAATTAATTCTATTTAAATGATCTCATTTAATCTGGAAAGAAAATCCTTCATTTAAGTTCAGGATTCAGGAGATATGAGAAATGATGCCAGATACCCTCTTTTCAATAAAACTTCGACCGCTAACTGTGTGACTTGAGGGTATCCTTTCCAATGCCCGAAGTCTTTCTGGACTTCTTCACTTGACATATCAGATAGAAGAAAGATTGACCCTATCCATATACTGATTGAGAGCATCCTTAAGATCTTCATACCTGATAGAATGGAGATCACCGATTCGTTCAAGAAGACTGATCTGTGAATACCCATCACCCACGCAATCCCTTATTGCAGGTTCATATTCCAATAGTAACCGCATATTTATATTCCACAGATGGACCTCGTGATATGCCCCTAAATCCTGGGAATCAATGGGGATTTTATCCCGTACCTTCGTAATGTATGCAATATTGCGTTCGATCAGATTCCTTGTCACGATCCCCGAGTGAGCTGATACCAGCATCCGTGCCGGATGAGTTAGAATTGACCGGAGAGTAATAAGATAGGTATCCAGATCATAGGCATCAAGGTATGGGATCGGATCTTCTGCGAGATCGCCGATATATAGGACCATATCCTGCCGATCATAACAGACTGCAGAGTCAATGGTGTGTCCGGGAGCGTAGAAAAACTCCACATCTTCATCTTCAAGAGATAATCGGTTCGAAAAGGTCAGATTTGGAGGCTTCAATTCCACTAATCCACGTTGAAATGTTGCATTTTGAGTGAGATCAAACGCTCCCCGTTCGAGCATCCGTTTTTTGCAGAACTCATGCCCAATGATGAACGAATCAGGAAACGAACAATTCCCCCAGATATGATCCCAATCTGAGTGGGAATTAAATATGATCATCTGATCAGGACAAGAGAAGTCAACCAGATACCTTATTATCTGATCCATGGATCCCGGACCGAGATGGGTGTCGCAGAGTACAAGAAACCGAGAACCGACAATCAGATAGACTGATATTTCATCATCAAACGTGAAAATAAATCCCCGGGATGCGACCTTCCGGACTATCATTACAGATACCTGGGTTTCGGATTGGTATATGAATTCTGTTTGGAGATTTTCAGATATTCATCACAATCAGATGCAAAATAGAGGTTTTGCAATTTAATCTAAAATATACAGATTCTGAAATCCCAGAAGATAGAGGGGATATCAGGAAGTATCCCTCTTCTCAAAGCCTCGGATCAGGTCAGTTTAACGGCCTGGATTACCGTATCACGAACTGATGCCTGACTATCAGCCCGCTCTAAACTCTCATATATGAAGTTGATATTGTACACAGCTTCAGG
>JAZDKH010000517.1:0-2760 GCA_043803325.1 Methanobacteriota archaeon
CATCGTGGGAGTATCCGAGCCAGGTCAAAGGAGTGGGATTTAGGGTCCTATCGCGCAGGCGTTCGGGGGTTCGAATCCCTCCTCCCACATTCATTCTGAAAAGAAATATTCTTTTTATTTTAGATATAATATTATAGCAAAAGCTATACATTATTATCATTAGATCTGGAATAATGGGCTTGATATATATGGAACGCTCAGGCTGATAGGGGGTTATTGCAGTATGGATCCAAAACAGAAAGAAACAAATATTTTCATTTCTATCGTTTTATCAAAGAAGGCGATTTTTAAACCTTTTTTACTTATCACCGCACTGCTGATTGTAGGAACTCTGGGGGTGGTTTCCGGTGAGATTAATGAAAGTAGCAGATCCATACCCAGTATAACAGTTGTTGATGCGAAAGGATCGCTTGATATTAGCGAGATCGGAAATATTCCTCTCGGACAGGTGCCTGATGAACGAATATCAATCACAACAATGATTGCCAATAATGGGAATCAGGTTGTATCAGGGTTAAGGATCCGAACATTCTTAGTAAGGGAAGGGAGAGAGGATACCATAAGTATGCAGCTTGGCAGTGACTTCAGAAATGAGGATTTAAAACCCGGAGAGGTAAAAACATACAAAAATAACTTTCAAGTCTCTAAAAAGCTAAAGCCGGGAAATTATAAGATAATGATTCGGGTTGATCCGGGTGCCGCTGACAACGGGAAGGATACAGATTCTATCCAATATATCAGTACACAGATTGTGAATATCGGGGCATACGCTGAAGCTGGGGGAGCAGTTCCGATTTATTCTCCAAATAAGATTGAGACTCCAGGCAATTATCTTCTCATGCGTGATATTCCAGGGGGAGCCTTAGATAGTATGATCAGGATCACCACATCAGATGTTACGATAGATGGTGGCGGACATACGATTCGGGGAGTCCCCACTGGATATACAAAAGGAATCTATGTTGACGGTGGAACTAATCTTAAGAATATTATCATAAAAAATTGTAAGTTTGAAGGGGTTGACTTTGGGTTATACCTGTACCGCGTTGAAGGTGCAACGATAACGAATTGTGAATTCAGGAACTGCACTAATATCGGACTTCGGTTTGACCAGTCTCGATCATGTACCATCACCAGCAACACCATAACTGACAATGCATTAGGATTAGGATTATTCCAGTCATCAGGCAATACCGTATCAAATAATTACTTTAAGAATAACTTTAATGTCGTGGTAAATGAAGGGCAGAGAAATACATGGGATACTGATCCGCATCCCGGCCAGAATATCATCGGAGGTTCATTAATAGCAGGGAATGCCTGGTTTGATCTGAATGGCAGTGGTTTCTCTGTTACTACACCTGATCTGAACCATGATGGCATTGCAGATGCTCCGTACTCAATTACCGGAGAAAATATTGATTACTACCCCTTGGTATCGGATGAAAATTCAGGCCAGATCGCATCCACACCCTCACAAAGTGAAACAATACGTACCGATGAACAGGGAGGAGGTTTAGAAAAAACTCCCGAATCGATAGATACCAACACAAGTGTGGAGACTTTACCTGATACAAATGTCACGGCTGAATTAGCCCAGTCACCGATCCCTGAAATCACCTCTTCAACAGATCGAGATAATGCTGACCTTATGATCATTCAGTTAGAGGCTGCTGATTCGGTCTGTAAATCCGATGATCTTCTAATAAATACAACTATACAAAATAGGGGAAATCTAGAAGCAACATCATTTTCGGTCGATTATTACATCTCGGATTCTACCGGAGTCAGTATCTCTGACACCGATGTTGGATCCCATCAGGTTGGGAGTCTGAAATCTCAGGAGAACCTGACATTTACTGATACCATCAGAATACCTGATACAAAAGGGATCAAATCGTATACCTTTGGGGCTATCATAGATCCGTCAAATAATGTATATGAAGATAATAAGCAGAATAATGTCGCCCTGCTAAACCATCGAATACAGATTAAAGATTGTTAATAATTCCTTCTGAAAATAGCCTCTTAACAGAGGCTGTACAACCAACCTAGATCTGGTTGGATAGATTCATATTGTGCTATGTTTAGAAAACAGATGCGGATATATGCTTAAACAATTGGTTGGATGGGCTCTAACAGGTGATTATAAAAACAAAATAACCGAATTACATATTTCATATTTGTGGATGTAAACCGCGTATAGTGGTTCTTTATCTTTGAAAGCACTGGCTCAAAGAAACCTTTTTTGTTGTTCATCAAACAATTGTCCTAGAATCCCATAGGAGATGGACTTCTGAAAATCACTCGTCAAACCTATTTGATACGATTGTACATAAGATTTCAAATATCAGACAAAAACAACACTCTGAAAACCAGGAGTCTAATTAAGACGTTAAAAAAAAAGGGGGATTATACACCAGAGGTAGCATTTTTAGGAGCGGTCTGCGTTTCTGAGGATGGTTTCACTGACTCTGCTACTTGTTCAACCGGCATCTCTACCGTTTCATCCTGGGCATACTGAGCCATCATCGCCTCAACCTCTTTTGCTGGAGTGAGGTTGACCAGTGAGACATCAAAGGACAGGGTCTCTCCAGCAAGCGGGTGATTCAGATCAAAAGTAACATTCGTTGCATTCAGTTCAACGACCTTTGCCGGGAAGTACCCCTGCCCGTTGAAGAGCGTGATGGAATCCCCAACGCTAATATTTGGCAGTTCTTCTTTTGGAATAAAATCTATGGGCATTGATTTGATTAGGGT
>JAZDKH010000518.1:0-6395 GCA_043803325.1 Methanobacteriota archaeon
GGGGTTCAGTCCGGAAATACTCGGTGATATCAGAACTGTTCCCTCCCATCCCAGAACCGGCATTGATCAGCAGGATATCAGGATCCCTGCTGATGAACTCCTCAATACTGGCGATCTGGTGCCCTTCTTTATCACCGAATACATTCTCTCCGCCAGAAATGCGGATCAACTCATCCTGGAACGTCCCGCTTCCACTGACATAGATCGGATCATTCCAGATAACATGAACAACCGACGGGTGTTTTGATAATTTTTCACCCTGCTCTGCAACCTGATTTGCCCGTGCAGTTAATTCCTCATTCAATTTTTTCGCCTGATCAGAAACCCCGGTTAGATGCCCAACATTTTTCAGTGTCTTCTGAATGTCTGCCATGGATTTTGCATCGGTGTAGTACACGGGAATTCCCAGGGATCTGATCCGGTCAACCGTATCCGGGTTATTCCCGTCTGCTGCCACTACAAGGTCCGGACTCAACGCAGTTACCTTCTCGATGCTCACTGTTGAGAATCCCCCAACCTTCTCTTTCTGTACAGCCTGGTCCGGATAATTGCAATAATCAGTTACTCCGACAATACGGTCATCAAGACCAAGGGCAAAGAGCACCTCAGTGTTCGATGGAGCTATCGATATGATCCGCTCCGGTACTTTCGCAAGGGTCACGGTGACGTTTTGATCATCCTCTATTGTCCGCGGATAGGGCAGGCCATCAGATACGCCGTCATCTGCGAAGGCGATATAAGGGATGCAACAAAGGAGCAGAAGGCCAGCGATAAGCAATACGACCCATGATATTGGGATCCATAGATGACCTTGGGTATTGCCTTTTTTTGCAGAGAGCATAGATATACTTTTTTTGTCATAATTTAAAAAATGTTGTATATGATTGCCTCCAGGTTGATCCCGTGAAGACCGTCTATCAATATAGTCTGCTCCTGTTCTCATTTCTGGCGATTTGCATGGCCATCGTTGCATCGGTATCCCTCGGACCGGTTTCAATCCCGCTGACCAATATCTTCAACGGAGGGACCAGCACCCAGATCCTTCTTGATATCAGACTGCCTCGTGCAATTGCCGCCGCTCTTGCCGGTGCAGGACTCGCCGGAGCAGGAACTGCAATGCAGGCTCTCTTTCGCAACGATCTTGCAGACCCCTATATCCTGGGAACATCAGCCGGGGGGGCAGTCGGGGCATCGCTCATGATGGCTCTCGGCCTGCTTGCACTGACCCCGGTTGCTGCCTTCCTGGGAGCCATAATTTCAGTCCTGATGGTGTACCTGCTCTCTTCCCGGAGTGGTCGTATCAACACCAGTGTTCTTCTTCTTACCGGAATCGCGGTATCCACCTTCCTTTCAGCAGTCGTCTCGGTCTTCATGGTTGTTGCCGGGACGAACATGCACCAGATTATGTTCTGGCTCATGGGAGGGCTGTGGAATGTTTCCTGGGCAGATATTCCCCTTCTTGCTATCATACTCATCCCGGCTGGTCTGCTCTACCTCTTCTCCCGTGATCTGAACATCATCACGTGTGGTGAGGCAGAGACCCGGACCCTCGGCATCGATCCGCATCAGACAAAGATGCTTCTGCTCACCGCCGCCGCAGGTATCACCGGGATCGTGGTCTCGGTGACCGGGTCAATCGGGTTCATCGGCCTGGTCGCCCCGCATCTCACCCGGCTCATTACCGGTCCGGATCACCGGATTCTCATTCCGGGATCACTCTGCTGTGGTGCCTTTCTTCTCCTCTGTGCTGATACCGTCGCCAGGACCTGGCTTGGCGAACTTCCCGTCGGGGTCGTGACGGCATTCTTTGGAGCCCCATTCTTTCTGTTTCTCATCAGACAGAGGGAGGAACTGTGACAGAGACCATCCTGGAGGTCACCGATCTCAGTGCCGGGTATGGCGATCATGAAGTTCTCAAAAAAATCGGGCTTCTCATCCGGGAGCACCAGTTCATCGGGATCATCGGACCGAATGGATCCGGGAAATCAACTTTGATGCAGGTCCTTGCCCGTTCCCTGAGTCCCGGAGCCGGAGTAGTGCTTTTTCGGGGCGATGATCTAGATACACTCTCCTTCAGGGATTTTGGCCGGAAAGTCGGATTTGTACCCCAGGAGAGCGGGATACCATTCGCCTATTCAGTGTATGATATCGTGATGATGGGGAGAAATCCTCATATTCCCCGGTTCAGACAGCCTTCAGTTCAGGATCATGAGATGGTCAGCCAGGCTCTCGTGCAGACCGGTACGATGGATCTTGCGGAACGCCCGATCACCTCGCTCAGCGGGGGAGAGAGGCAGCGGGTTCTGATTGCCCGGGTCCTAGCGCAGGATCCAGAGTTGCTCCTCCTTGATGAACCCTTTGCGCATATTGATCTCCATCACCAACACGAGCTGATCCGGCTCATCCGGGATACCACAAAAGGAAAGAAAGCAGTCATTGGGGTTTTTCATGATATCAACCTTGCGGCAACATATTGTGATCACCTGATTATGCTTCACAATGGAGTTATCCGGGCCTCAGACACTCCCCGCAAGATTCTGCAGAATTCCTTATTCCAGGAGATTTTTAAAATATCCACGGTAATCGGAGAGAACCCGGTCACGGGAACCCCTCATCTCTATGTGACCGAACCGATACCAGCGAAGACGAATGAGCAAAATATTGTGATTATTTCTGGCGGAGGGACGGGTGCTCTTCTGATCTCACAACTGGCCACCACGGGATACCAATTAAGTTGTGGGGTTCTCTCTGAAAATGACGCTGACTGTCAGACCGCCAGACGTTATGGACTAAACTTTATTCATGAGCCGCCATTCTCAAAAATATCTCTTCAACATGAGCATATGCTCTTAGAACAGGTCATTACGGCAGATCAGGTAATCGTGACTGCAATGCCGGTTGGGTGGGGAAATTATCCAAACATCAGGGTTCTTGAGAAGATTCCTGCAGATAAAATTATTCTCTTCCTTCCCGAATCACATCCGATTATTCCGGACTTTACCGCTGGGGCTGCCACGAATTTTCTGTCCCGGCTCCTCAATGCAGGGGCAAAGCGGGCTGATAGTATCTCCGGGATCTGCGATCTGCTCGATGATGGGGAGAAGTCAGCCATGAGCCTTCGGCTTACAGAGGATAATGAAACAACCGGACATATGAAGGTCACTTGAAGATTCATTCTGATCATGAATTCACACAATGATACTCAACCGATACATATCCCCCGGATCGTCATAGCCGGGATTCATAGCAACTGTGGAAAAACAACGGTCGCCCGTGGCCTGATGACTGCCCTGTTACGGCGGGGAATGGTAGTTCAGCCATTTAAAATAGGACCCGATTTCATCGATCCCAGTCATCACACTCAGATATGCGGCCGGGTCTCCCGGAATCTCGACCCGGTCATGATGGGAACGACTGAGGTAAAACAGACCTTTGTCAGGGCATGCAGGGGAGCGGACATCGCCGTCATTGAGGGGGTCATGGGGATGTTCGATGGAGTTGATGGGACCACTGAAGGAAGCACGGCCCAGGTTTCAAAAATTATCGATTCCCCGGTAATACTGGTCATCCCGGTCGGAGGAATGTCAGGAAGTGTTCATGCCATAGCCGAAGGATTCAAGGCACATGATCCGGCAGTAACCCTTGCCGGAGTAATTCTGAACATGGTAGGAAGTGCCCGGCATACGGAGATGCTCAAGGTGGGTCGGACCATCGATCAATGGGGATTTATCCCGAGGTCAGAAGATCTGCAGATTAGGAGCAGACATCTGGGATTATTTATGGCTGAAGAGAATAATATCCCGGAGGATCTTGCCAGGATCATGGAAGAACATTGTGATATTCCCGGTCTGATACAAATAGCCCGGTCTGCTCCACCGATATCGAAAGTCAGTTCCTCTCATACCCATAACCCAAAGCAGGTCAGAATTGCCATAGCACATGACCCTGCGTTCTGTTTTTATTACCAGGATAACCTCGATACCCTCAGAGAATCAGGGGCTGAACTCGCCTTCTTCAGTCCCATGACTGATACCCTTCCCCCTGCCGATCTCCTGTATCTTGGTGGAGGATATCCTGAGCTCCATGCATATTCACTCGAATCCGGTCCGGCCAGGGAGGAGATACGAATAGCAGGAGAAGATGGAATGCCCATCTATGGAGAGTGCGGCGGTCTGATGTATCTCGGAAAGGGATTGTCAGGTCCAGAACCTGATATTGCAGAAGTCAGATGGGTTGATCTGCTCCCGGCTGAGGCCTTCATGGAGAAACGGTTTCAGGCCCTTGATTATTCGAAAGGGATTTCAGCTGGAGGGCCTTCACTAGCGCCGGCAGGAACCGTGTTCAGCGGTCATGAGTTTCACTACTCACGGATGGAGCCGGATCGGGATGCCCGATATGCGATATCCCTGAGTCGGGGGATCGGTATTTCCGGGGGAAGTGACGGGATATATGTCAATAATTGCATGGGATCATATATTCATGCTTATTTCTCGTCCCGGTTTGCTGCAGAGCTCATTGCAGCCGCACTCAGGTACCGAAATCTGCAGAATCGAATGTAAAATTTTGAATTCATCAACTTTTGTAGAACTGATTTCCTTCAAAGGAAGGACATATTTCTCGAAATATGTCTTCATGGATAATGCCCGTAACGGCTTTTTGTTTTCTGATATATTCCTGAAGTTCTTCCCGGGATCGGGTGATAAACTCATGTACCAGGTATTCAGGCTGGACAATATCAAGGATCTCACTGCAGGAACCATCCGAATATGGGCGGTGTTCATCGATATGGGGAATATGGCGCCAGAGTTCAATCATCTTCTCCCCATATGACATGGTGGAGAACGAAGAGGGAGGACTACACCTCAGATATGCCTGTTGATAGGCTTCGGAGAGACTACACTGCATGTGGATGGATCTGATCCGATCCACCGTCTCTTCTGACAGGGATTCAAGAGCAGAGAGCACTTTTTGTATCCCTTCAGACTCACTCCTGACTCCAAGTCCATTCATGAGATGACCGGTATCGAGGACAAACATCCAGTTATCAAAATTGAGAAGTCCCGCGAAATACTCAATCTCTTCTTCAGATCGGAAGGTCAGTCCCGGCCACCAGAGATTTTCAAACGCCAGGGTGACCGGTGGTTCACCATTGCGATAGGGGGAAAATGCGGTATTTACGAATGAAGCTGCAGCGGAAAGGACCTCTTTCGAATTATACCGAAAGTTCCGGGTATAAACCTCTTCCAATTCCACATGAGATACATGGAGCACCCCGTACGCAGCTTTTAGATCCGTGGCCCGCTCAATATTGGACCGAAATGAGTGCAGAAGCCCATCCGAAGTTGCAGTACCGTAATAATATCTTATTTCAGACACATCGCAATCTTTCGGAATAGTATGAGGCTCTTTCCATGTTCTCGTCCATCCGAACCAACCTGGGAGATGAACAGTTTTTACCAGGCCATCCGGGATATTCGGTGCACTTGTATCACTCCCGATAAGGAGTTCAATACCATCGAGACCCTCGTGCCGGGTAAACGATCTGACCTCTTCCCAGTCATGATTAAATCGTGTCAGGTCATCCGGATACTCTGAAAAATTCATCAGTTCCTGCACAGTATCTCCTGAATAAATAATCCTGGTTAGAAATTTCTCACGGTTCCAGAATCACCGGAGTTCATCCAATCCCTTCTTCTTCACAATCCAGGCAATGGTCTGCAACAGGTTTTCAAGGACAGATTCCTCTCTCTTCAGGTGTTGAATCAATTCGTCATTGGAGACAAAGCCAACAATCGAAGGAATCGAAGCGAGTATTTTTACAGATGCTTCTGTCCCTGCCGGTGCCGGAATTAGTTCCCATCCGATCTCGTCATGGATATGGAGTATCGAAGCAACGGCCGCTACCATCGCTGGTTCTGGAGCAATATCCCGGAGTGTTGAAATAAATGATTGTTTTCGATTCTCCCCCTCCATGCTCGTAGATCGCTTCCAGAGATCATCTTCAGTGACGGCAAACCGGCTCAGTCGTACCATCATATCCCGCTGAGAGAGGACATTCAGTCCGGACTGCTGGTCAAGGGCCTGAGTAATTCCTTTCATCATGGTTCTCCCGATAAGTTCGCCCAGTTTAGCGTGTTTTCCCGCATCGGTGAGATGATTCTGACTTGAGATATCTGCGATGATCGCGATTCCATCAGTCCCTGACCCCGTGGCTATCCCGGTAGAATATCTGCTCTGGGCCATGAGTTCCTGGAGGGCTGCCGTCTTCGCTTCGGTGGCTGTGATAACCGCTCGGATCATCGTTCTTTCAGGGATATCCGCGCCAATCAGAAGAATTGTATTGATCGTTCCTCCCACCCGCTCAATCTTCCCATTCTCCTGAAAATATGAGGCAG
>JAZDKH010000519.1:0-8341 GCA_043803325.1 Methanobacteriota archaeon
CCCCCATCCCCTTTCGGTTGTACGATCTCCCCTTCAATTTTCCCTATAAATACCTGGACTCCATCAGAGTCTGCATATGCAATTCCGGTTTCAAACCAGGCTGATTTATCGTCTTTGTCAGAGAGGAGCATGAGAATACCATCTATACCTATAGTTTTGTGAACATAAGCAGCGCAAGAGCCAGGAAATCCGTTCAATGCTGACACGAAAAATCCGGTATCATCGCAGATAACCGGGCATCTAATAATATCGAACGCATATTCAGCTTTCCCTCTGGCAACAACCGCAACCGACTCATCACGTATCTCTGGGCATTCAAGGGAGACATGATCAACATCGGCAAGTCCTTTCAAAATTCCTGCAGCTTCCTGCGCTTTATGCTTATTACTGGTTACAAAAGTAACTTTCACAAGTACCTCCCCCGAAGATCGATCTCATGCTCACGGGCTATTACGTCGTCAGCTGCGGGGAAGGTCTCCCGATATCCATCTATAAATGACTCTTTCATAGTCGGATCATCAGGCACCGTACTCTCAAGAACCTGGAAGAGGACATGGATATCCACCCCTCTTGCCTCAATCTCCGAAGAGGTAAATCCGAGACCGAAATCGATGAGGTAACAGCGGTCATTTTTGATGATCATATTGCAGGTTGTTAGATCTCCATGAATCAGGTTGGCATTATGAAGTAAGCCAACTACTCGGCCTGCATTTCGGATAGAACCGTGTGATAGGGAGTCACGGAGTCGTTCACCCGTAATCCGTTCCATAGTGATCGTATCCCCGGTAATGTCAAAAATTATCGGGGTTGGAATCCCAAGACGACGTGAATCTGATATTAGTCGTGCTTCTGCCCGCGTTCGTTCAACAATGAGTCTTCTATCAAGATCCGGGTGACGATACTTCTTGCACAAACGGCGTTTGATAACACGATCAGCGCAGATCCGGACCGTCGCTTCAGCTCCTCTGATATCTCGTCCATTTTCATACTCTGGAGGAATGATGTATGTCTTAGGATTCTTTCTCCAGGTGATCCGTACCTGATCTGCGCGGTATGACGGGTTTACCTTCGAATCTTTCACGGCTATGGTGTCCCCCTGTCCCAGCATTAATCGCCCGGTATATGCAATCATCGCCCCATTGTCGCCCAGATACTCCATTGGTGGTACTGCAAAAGAGGCAGATCTCTCTTCACACATGAGTCTCAACATCTCCTGAAGCCGTCGATTCGCCCCGACCCCACCCACAAGGATCACCTCATCCTTCCCGGTCTGAGCCAGAGCTCGCTCTGTCACCTCTACGCACATTGCAAAGGCAGTCTCCTGAAGACTATAACAGACATCTTCGATCGGGGCTATCGAATCTTTCGCTGCACTTATCAGGCCGGAAAAGGCGAGATCCATCCCCTTTACTGTATACGGGAGCGGAATATATTCCCCATTCAGGGCACGTTTCTCAATCTGTGGACCGCCAGGATGAGTTAGTCCTTTACTTCTGGCAAATTTATCGATTGCATTCCCAATCCCGATATCAAGAGTCTCTCCAAATATCCGGTACCGGTGGTTTAAATATCCAAGCACTTGCGTGTTTGCACCACTTGCGTACAGCACAATGGGATCATCAAATCCTGATGCAAAACGGCCGATCTCAACATGAGCAACACAATGATTCACTCCTATCAGTGGAACATCTAAGGAAAGTGCCAGAGCTCTCGCCGCTGTTCCGACGACACGGAGGCACGGGCCAAGTCCTGGCCCCTGAGAAAACGCTACCGCTACTGGCTTTGGGCTCTTTTCAAGAACACTATGTATCAGATCACCGATCTCTGCAGCATGATGCTGAGCGGCTTCACGCGGATGAATTCCCCCCTGTTCTGGTTTATAGGGGTGTGACTGCAGAGAGATCAGATCATCATCAAAAACAGCGGCGCTGAGGTTCCAGGCAGTCCCTTCAATCCCCAGCACCGGTCCTGACATATGCATCAGGGATTACTTCTTAAATTCAGTATATCCGCACTTGCCGCAGCTTGCACGGTCGTTGTGTTCGCCCATAAATACCCCGGGTCCACATCGTGGACAATACCGGCGTGAGGGGGTTGCAGTCTTGCCATTAACGGTGAAGTACGCTGAGCGCTTGATAGATTTTGCTACTTTTTTACCTTTTGCCGCCATAGTACTCAACCTCCTTACAATGCCTCCGCAGCGTCTTCAGACGGCGCATCCTGAGCACCGAAGACCTCCTCAGCAACCCCTCCACGGGTCATGAGATAGGCTCGCTCAAGTTTTACCAGATCATCCTTATTCTGGTATACCCGGGCTGACCCCTTCAGGATAGTAATCCCGAATTTGGTCTTCATTGAGTCAAGAACGACCTGATCCCTTCCCACGTTCATGGTCGCTGCAAGTTTTGCCTGGACCATTTTACGAGTAGGGGTAGCACCATTATAGGTGATGGTGAACTCAAGTTCCCTTCGGGATAAGAGTTCATTCTGTTTATCGGAAGTAATACTCATCTCCATAGAGATCCTCTATAGGTATGCTTCCGTGGGATATATATCTGCGCGGTCTGACTGGTTAACTGGTTATAGATTCAAATCGATCAAGAAGAGATTGAGCCTGTTTTTTCACCTGTTCAGATATTTCAAGAACAACAACTCCTTCTCCGGGTTGTCCGTATAAAATTAAAGAACCAACAGGAGCCGCGAGAGCGAGCGGAAGAACAGCCAAATCTTCTTCCCCATCAACCTGGACAACCGTATTCCGGGTAATTACCGCATCGCGCGCGGCTTGTGTAAGATCCGGGCTGATACATCCGGCAGGGTTTTTCACATGGACGATTTGAAATGCTGTAACATTCACCCCCTCATGAGGCCTGCGCATCGTCTGTCCATCAATGAATGCTACTGCAGGGGGGTAACCAGCCTGAAGAAGGTTATCAGTTACAACATCCCCTACACTGAAAAAAAGTCTTCCATTAAGGAGAGGAAAGACTGGATTAAGAGAGGGATACAGGATTCCGAATGGCTGTCTGAATAGATGCCGCTGTTCTTTTGGGAGAATAAGCATCAGCGAACCTTAAGCGCATATCGACCAGGTAGGGTGATATTCATCCTTTTTGCTACTTCACTGTTATCAGGATCAATGATGACAAGATATCCGGTCCAGTCGGTTGTCAGATTATTTGTCCCACATATTGAGCAGGATGCACCATCGACTACCCGGTGACATTCACGGCAGACTGAGAGTTGCTTCTTCTTTGCACCCGCCACTTCAGACCAACCCCTTCTCTTTCTCCTTCTGTTCAGCCTTCATGTCCTCTTCAAGCCAGAGAAGGTTTCCAAGCCCTGCCTGTCGCATGGTAAGGCCGATCTTACTCTCACGTGGTTCGCGTTCACTCAAGGATAGCGTTACCACCCGTGCTCTAACAACATCCCCTACACTGAGATGCCGGTTGGAATCCTGACAGATGAGTTGTGAATTCTTCTCATCATAACTGATATATTCATCAGATATCTGGCTCACATGGAGCATTGCATCGATAGGGCCGAGACTGATGAACGCGCCAAAACTTGTCGTCTCGACGACGATACCCTCAATTATCTCCTGAAGAGTTAACCTGATGACGAGTCCTTCAAAATCTACGTCGTAGAAGACTGCTCCGTCACCCGGTATCATCTCTCCTTCACCGATTCGGGTTACCCGGGTAACGGCGATGAATATTCCGATCTCTTTATCAATGCTCCCCTCAAGCTGCTGTTGCAGCACATCCAGAATGACGGTCTCGAGATCCTCGCCGAGTCGATTCGGCGGAACCCTGACCTTATCTACCATCTTCAGCCTGTAATACATCTCCTATCTCCTGATGATCTCGAGTTTCTGTTTCCCTTTCAGAGAAATTACTTCTAATTTTTCAGCTAACAGACGATCACGAAGGGCTCGGTCATTGGTAACAACCCTGCACCGTTCTCTCTGGGCATAAGAGAAGATTTGGTCATCAACCGATTCCCCTTCCTTTCCATCCATCTGTACCACCGTACAATGCTTCGCGAATTGAAGGCCAAGTCGTGCAGCTGAGGCATCGTTCCCTTTTCCCCGGGAAAGACCTTCCAGTTCACGAAGCACAACATCCGGAACACCCGGATGCAAAACCCCCAGCATCCACCTGATCTCCTCAAGCAGATCGATTCTAAATTGGGAGGTCATCAGAAATGCGTTTGTGTCTATCAGAACGGTCACTCGATCAATGTGCCCATCCCTATCAGACGCCATCTTCCTCCAACCTGTCTGCTTATAGCTATTGGGGCACCGATATCAGCACAGACCGGTCGTTTTAGGGTTACGTCTTCAGCATCCTTCTTAGTATTGGTTACGATTCCAACGGTTACCGCCGTGCCCACTGAGAGCATCAACGGCTCACGTGCTTTGAGTGGTTCGATGTCAAGTTCGCTGTTTGCTCCCACTACTCGTTCCATGAGTTTGACTGAGAACCACATCCTATCCCAGACAGGAGGAAGTTTTCCCACATGGCCAAGAACCTGGCCAGAGAGCATATCGCTCTTACTGATAGCGGGATCCAGTTTTGTACCGATGGCAAGAAGACCTCCAGGAGTTCCGATATGAACTCTCTTCTGCCCCTTATGGATTTCAGTGACTTTGGTTATGATTGGATCCCATCGAATCTTATTCTCTACCTGACTTTGGATTCCAGGCCTGATTTCCACTTCATCGCCATCATTGATGATCCCATGAATCAGGGACCCGCCAACAACCCCGCCTTTCACATCTTTCCAACTACATCCCGGCTTATTCACATCAAATGACCGGGCGATCAGCATAATTGGGTCTGCTTCAGGTTTTCTGGATGGTTCAGGAATTGTTTCATCAAGTGCCTGGAGAAGAGCCCACATATTGATGTCTTTCTGTGCAGAGACGGGAATAATTGGAGCTTTCTCAGCGATGGTCCCCTTTATAAAGGCCTTAATTTCCTCATAATTGCGGACTGCTTCTTTCTGAGTGACAACATCAATCTTATTCTGGACGATTACGATCCGTTTAATTCCAACCAGTTCCAGTGCCATCAGATGTTCTTTGGTCTGGGGCTGAGGACAGCGTTCAGAGGCAGAGATAACGAGCATCGCCCCGTCCATGAGGGCAGAACCCGAAAGCATCGTGGCCATCAGGGTCTCATGACCCGGAGCATCCACGAACGAGACACCACGAACCGGTTCAGCCTCCCCTCCGCACCGTGGGCATGCTGGATGGGTACTGAATCCTTCAGGGCCCCGACATTTTTTGCATTTATAAAAAACAGCGTCTGCGTACCCGAGCCGGATGGAGATTCCCCGTTTCATCTCCTCACTATGCCGGTCGGTCCAGACTCCGGTGAGAGCATTGACGAGCGTGGTCTTGCCATGATCCACATGCCCGACAACGCCTATATTTGTGCTCGGTATTATTTCTTCTGGCACCAGTAATCAAACCTCCTTACCTATTTGAACAGATTGCTACTTATAAGTGAGCATATAATGAAAGCCTGAAAAAAGGCCTTCTCAGAGCCTGATGCTCTGGAAATGAAGTGATGAAGGGTTATCCTGCCCCGCTGCATGCACCATCCAGGTTTGGAATTTCCTGAAGGGATCCATCCAGGGTGAGGTTACGCTCTTCTTCGATCTGTTTCATATCTTCACCATGATCCTCGCTTCTTCCTGGTCTATCAGATATGAGAGCAGACACAAGCAGATCTGTCCGGTAGAGCAGACCAGTGCTATCAAGTTCAGCATATGAAAAACCGCTTCTCTCTTCGATTTTCACGATCTTCCCGACCGTTCCGGTCCGGGGGTACCGGACCGGTGATCCGATATCAATCACCGCATCCATTACTTTCAACTCATCCTCACAGGGGTTAAAACTTCCTCCGTTCAGGAGATAGTTGACCCTTGCTGAATCTGATTTTCAGTAACTATGTACTCTTTTCCGGTTGATACAATCTTGTATGGACCCTGAGTAGTAACATCCCCGGTCTTTGCTTCTGTTGGGTAGGGTACTGTGAAGGTTCCATTCACGCTCTCTTGCCGATAAACGAACGTTCTGCCAGTATTGGTAACTACCGGGATCTCGATGATGCCATCTCCTGGAATGACCGCTCCAGGGACGTACTCAAAGATCTTCACATACCTGACATCAGGTAATTCCTGTGGAGAAGCGCGTGTTGGTGATTCATGTACCAGTCTGAAGTGTTTGAGAGCGGGAACTTTGGAGAGTGGATCTGTATATACATAATTCACCAAAGTTACGTTATACTCTGGATTGGCGGCCGCGTTGAAGTTCTGTATCAGTGCTTTTCCTTCTGCATAGGGGACCTCGGATCCGTTGACTATGAGTGGATCAGTGGTTCGCGAGTAGGGGGGATTCATGTACTGGATATAGTGCACCTGCCCCGGCTCTTTCATCGAACCGTCAAAGTTGTGAAGCCGTGATATCATCGTCTGATAATATGGTTCCATGAAGAACGGGAAGTTCTGACCCACATCAGGATTATCTGGGTTTGGAAGAACGAAGTTTCGCTGGTAAGGATATGCCCCAACATCAGGGTTATCCCATGTTGTCATTGCCCAGAACTTCCCGGTATCCATCTCGTAATCAGTGATCACATACCGGGTCTTCAGTTTGTCAAGAATTCCTGATGCAACTGACTCATTTTGGGTGATAAAGAACCGTGCGGCACCATAGTCTCCAGCTACTCCGTACTGGAATGGATTTGCATTAGGCATTCGTTTGGCAAGATACAGGATAATGTGGCCATAGTCCCACCATGACATCACTCCATACGCGGTTGCGGGTAACTGCCATCCCTCTTTCTGATAAATTTTAAGATAATCCACACCGGTATCAGGGGTGTTTTGATTCATCCAAACAGTGGCCTCACGCCAGTCAGGATTCAGATTAAAAGATCCGATAGACAGATCACGACCGATAGAATTATAGGTAAATAGTGCACCTATGAGAATTAACAGAACCAGGAATACTTTTGCAGCGATAGATCTAAAGGTATCTGTATCATTGGTTCCTCTCTGGTGAGTCCGTATTTCCTTCTGTTTTCCTCCCTTGAGTGAAGGGTGTGGTATCTCCTCCTTTCTCCCAGGTATCCTGCTTTTTCTCACCAGATCTATGCCAAATGCGATGGTGATTCCCCCAAGGATTGCTGCAGGGACGGCGAGATAATATTCATATCTGATATGCTGCATCGTCGCATACAGGATGACGACTGACCAGAGGAGGATGAATACATGAGAGGGGCAGAGTTCCTTTTTTATCCGGTAAAGAAGGATAACTATCCCTATCACAAAGAGGAACAGGCTGTACTGGAATGTCCGCCAGGCATCATCAAATGACCAGGGTCGAGCCTCCTGAATGGTCTTCCAGTGAATATCCTGCCCGAAGAATTGGATAGCGTTAGCGAGCAGGTAATTATATAGATCCGGAGACATAACAGCAAGAATTACCACGCCGAGTATTGAGACTCCGATAAGTGACAGAATATAATGGCTGAATGGACGTTCTCGAAGGAGCCATGAGAATCCGAAGAGGATCCACGTCCCCAGAATTATTAACCCGTATGCAAATGGATGTCCAATCGTATAGTAATTGAGACCTCCATCCGAATGAACCCCGATTACAAAGAATCCGAGAATTGCTACCAGAAAGGTAGTCGTATTCACAACGAGTGCAGAAGCTCCCAGATGTCCGATGTATCGCTGAATAATGAACCAGAGAGGGGTAAACATCCCCACCAGCAGCGCAAAAAGGATCATAGTCGGCATCAATGCAAGACCGAACGCATAGAGCACACCGCATCCCAGACCCAGGAATGCGGGGATCTTCCACGTCTCCTTATTGGAGATATCTACCGGATGCTTTCTACAATATACCAGGGCGTAGATATACCCGAGGCAGAATAATGTGCTGAAGAGGACCTCCCCGATATGGTGATCAAAGTACCCATAATATGACCTGAAAAAGATCTGACCGGGAAATATCCCGATAAAAAAACCTGCAATAAGACCCGCTTTCCAGTCTGCTACCTTCTTCACAAGAAGATACACAATGGGAACCATAAGAGCCCCCATAACACAGGGGATATAAAGGCAGACCGAGGCGATATCCGTCCGGGTAGTCGCTCCAAGGAGGAGACAAACGGCACTACTTAGGACCGGGAAAAGTGGACCCCAGTGCATTGGCTGACCTTCTGGGAAGAAGGTCATCGGATCAAACCACTCAAAATTGGGGAAATTAGCTATAGTCAACTCAACCCGACGCAGTTGATAGGTGGGGTCATCCATCCCG
>JAZDKH010000520.1:0-5585 GCA_043803325.1 Methanobacteriota archaeon
CATCGGCCTGATACCTGAATTGATCCGACAATAGATGCGGTCGGGGCAACTACAGCACAGAGGTTCTCTACTCCGATACCACATTCCTTTGCTATCTTCTCCATCACTTCGCCATTAGGCAGGTGATCAGACTCAAGGGCGATGACTGCGTCGTCACTTTCGTCTTCATACCCAATTACTTCATAGGTGTGTTTAGGTTTGAGTGCAAGAGCACGTGCCGGCCCGGATCCCATTGCAAAATAATTACCCGCTTTGACAGTCCATCCAGCTTTCTGTGCACCGAGGCAGGAAATTGCCGGAAAATCAGTGCTAACCTCTACGAATGGCATCGGAACGTTTTTGATCTGCCCCATCCGGAAGTTTACCTCACCAAGACCTCCCATACAAATCTCAGTAAATGCCCGACCTGCCGCATAACCGCCTGTTACTGCTACACCGCAGTCCACAATCTTGGCACCGTTGTCAAGTTCATGGTATGCGACGTTAAAATCTTCAGAATAATTGGCGAGATTATCGAATATCTCAAGAGCTAATTCATTAACACTTATCATGTCCGAACCCCCGTGGAGTACCATAGAATTGGGATGGAAGAGTATTGAAGACTTCGTTTCAGCCTTAGGGAGGTTATTTTATAGATATAAAAGAATTTTATCAGGATCGTATCGCAGGTTGATTATCCTTGTTCTTCCCCGACCTTCTTTATACTGCAGGTTCACAAGTCGAAGACCATCTATCTTCTGAATAATCTCATAGAATGTGGTGTACCCTATCTCATGGGTCTCTTTCACCTTTTCAAACACTTCTCCGGTGGTGAGTTGTTCATCAGCTTTTGATGACTCGGAGAGGATACGCATTACATCTTTCTCATCCTTATTCAGTGATTTCAGACTATATTGCAGATGAACATATTTTGAGACTTTGTATGCTGCTTTGATATGTTCCCTGCCAATCTCTCGTTCTGCAGCCATCTCCGCATTCAATGTTGCCCGTTTCAGCATATCTATACCGACTCGCAGATCTGCAGACGCCATGGTATGTGCCGCAACTAGTCTCAGCATCTCATCAGGGAGTACTCCCGGGTACAACCCCTGGAGGACACGCTCCCGAAGAATGTTGTACACCTCGATTTCAGTATATGGGGCAAAGTAGATCTCAGTCGGGGAGAAGACTGATCTGACCCTGCTATCAATATCGCGGGAGAGATCCACATCCATGTCTGACAAAATGACGACCACACCGATCCGTGTACCTGGATATGCCTCATGAGATCTGAGTAGAAGATAGAGCACTTTGTTCAGTTCATTCTCATAGAGCAGATAGTTAGCATCATCAAGTGCAACTACTACGACCCGATCCTGCTCTATCATTGACTGGGCAATTGATTCAAATACCCGTTTGAATGAGTTTCCTGCTGCAGAAGGAGTGTGCCCTGCCAGGCGCTTATAAATCTCAGAGAGAATGGAGAATCGGGTATTTTCGATCTGACAATTGATTTGGATGGGGATCATCTGTGACTCCATCTCATCGATATCAGTGAATATCTTCTTCACTGACGTGGTTTTTCCAGTACCAGGTGTCCCTTTAATGATAGCATTGAGCGGTCTGCCCCCCCTTATCCCAGGTTTGAGCAGGAAGGAGAGTTCACGCATCTGATTCTCCCGATAATTAAACTGATCCGGGATATAGTCTATCTCAAAGACATCAGGGTCACGAAAGAGGGTCTCATCCCACATCAGCATACTTTTCTTTGGTATATTCTCCCTCCTGATATTCTGGTGCGCTTGTATTGGCCACAGTGAACAAGTCTTTCTGGTTCTGATGTTATTTAGGAGGCCGGATGACTATATGCTGTCGGTCATCGGTGAGCCCGACCGTTTTTATTCTTCAACTGAAAAATTTATGCAAAGAGGAGGGGAAGAAGATCCGGACCGTCAATCTGACCGAACATCCCGGCCCTCCCCTGCTTCTCAGAGAAGGCAGAACATGCATCAGCTCCGCATCCGAGTATTGCGAATGGAACCGGATCGGCAGTGTGGGTTTTTATCCGTAACGGGGTAGGATGATCAGGAAGGACAACAATTCTTCCGTGAAAATCCTTGAGAATTGCCCCTATCACCGCATCTACCCGTTCAATTGCGATGATCTTCTCAGCCAGGTTGCCCATATGTCCTGCCTCATCAGGCGCCTCTATATGCAGGTATAAGAAATCAAGATGCTTCAGAGCTTCAATTGCATAACGTGCTTTTGCATCATAATCAGTATCCAGATACCCGGTCGCCCCAGGTACTCTGATTATCTCCATTCCAGCATATTTCGCAATCCCGTTCAGGAGATCCACTGCAGATATCATTCCTCCGGAGAGGTCATACTTGGTAGAAAAGATCGGAATTGCCGGCCGTCTGCCACTACTCCATGGCCAGATGTGGGTTGCAGGCCTCTTACCTGCCGCTATCCGGCTCAGGTTAATCGTATGTTCAGCAAATACCTTTCTGCTCTCCTCCATACAGTATGCAATAAGGTGCCTGTCTGCACCAGTGGGAAGATACGATTCTATTGCCTGTCCCCCGATATCATGTGGCGGTGTTGACTCCACACCCCCTCCATCAGGGATTATCATCAGATTGCGATAACTGACTCCCGGATAGAAGAGTGCTCCAGAACCGATGAGATGATCGTTCAGACTCTTCAGGAGCTCAGCTCCTTCTTCGCTGCTGATATGACCGGCAGAGAAATCCTCCATGATTCCTTCTTTGATGGTAACGAGGTTGCACCGGTACGCCATATCCAGAGGCCCGAGTTCTATCCCCATACTCGCTGCTTCCAGGGCTCCTCTTCCCGTGTAACAGGTCTTTACATCATAACCGAGGACACCGAGGTTGGCAATATCACTCCCTGGTAAAAACCCGTCAGGGACCGTTTTCAACATCCCCATCGCTCCTTCCCGTGCAATGCGGTCCATGTTTGGGGTGACTGCTGCCTCAAGAGGTGTTCTTCCCCCGAGCTCCGGGATCGGTTCATCCGCCATGCCGTCGCCAAGGACGATCAGATACTTCATCATTCTCCTGAGAGGGCAGCTCTGACTGCGAGTCTGACACTCTCATAACTCCCGATTTCAGGAGTATATCCAAGATTTTTTAGTTTCTCTACCGCAAGCTGCATCTTTGGTACGTCTCCCACCCAACCCCGGGATCCCCCGGTATACCGGAAATGTACTCCAGTAAGTCCTGCTTCCTCTACCAGGATATCTGCAATAGTAGTGACGTCAATCCAATCCTCAGAACCGATATTATAGGTGTTCACCTGGTCTTTTGCGTGGGTGAGAACGTATGATATGGCTGCCACACAGGCAGTAACCTCAAGATATGATTTTGTCTGCTTCCCATCTCCTAAGATCTCGAGTTCGTGAGGATTTTGACGAAGTTTTTTAATAAAGTCAGTAATTACCCCATGACCGCTCCGGGGCCCAATAATATTTGCAAATCGGAATATATATCCGCGGACACCAAAACTGTGGCAATATGCTGAGATAAGGGCTTCACATGCGAGTTTTGCTGCCCCATATACTGATACTGGCTCTAAAGGAGTATAGGTTTCAGGAGTCGGAATGAGCGTAGCTTCGCCATATACGGTAGAGGTAGAAGTAAAGATAAACTCCGGGATGGCGTGAATTCGTGTTGCTTCAAGAACGCGGTGGGTGGCGATGATAGTATTGTTCAGTTGTGCGTCAGGGCTGATTGCACTCTCTCTGACATCGGGATCTGCGGCAATATGCCAGATACGATCTGCCCCTGCGCACACATCCTGCCACCCGGGTTCAAGCAGATTTGCCCTTACGAATTTGACAGCCCCTGAGTCGATGTGTCTGCCGATAAACCGGAGGTCTCCAGCAAGCAGGGCATCGATCACCACAACCTCATCTCCCTGCGCTACCAGATGATCTACAATATGGGAACCGATGAATCCGGCTCCACCGGTTACGATACTACGCATCCATACAAATATTCCTCTCCTTCTACCTAAGCGTAAGCCATATGTTCATTGGGATCGATCACGGGACGACCGCGATGAGGTTTGCAGGGGACGGTGCTGTCTTTAAGATTCCACGGAGAGATGCAACCAGCTTTCAACTCTCGGATCTCATGCATCTGAACCCTGAAAACGGAATCAGGGGTATCAAAGGGATAGCAGTTACCTACTCTATGGGTGATAATTTCTCCGTAATCACCCCGGTACAACGGGTGAGTAACCGGGGGCTTGTCAGTCGTGAGGGCGCCGGAGAGCATACCGGAGGAGGCACCCGGGTCTTTGACGTAGTAGCAGAGAGTGGTATCCCCGCGGTTGCCATACCCGGGATTCACCGAGGCTCTCCAACAGATCCCAGATTCAAAGTATACTCTCATCAGGCAAGCCCTGAGAAAATTGGTATCGCGTATGAGGTTACTCGTCACCTTGGACCTGACTGCATCGTCTGTGACAT
Organism: Methanobacteriota archaeon; assembly: GCA_043803325.1. GTDB lineage: Archaea > Halobacteriota > Methanomicrobia > Methanomicrobiales > Methanospirillaceae > Methanospirillum. Next base: position 4,478 of record JAZDKH010000520.1, read on the forward strand.
CAGTTCCAATACCGTTTCACTACTGGTAAAAGATGGGAAGATTGTTGGAGGGTTTGATGCCTGTATCTTTGCACCCGGTCGGATTCATGGAGCACTCGATCTTGATGCTATCAGGGCTATTGACCTTGATGAAATGACTGCGAGTGATGCGTTCCTCAAAGCGGGCGTTGAACAATCTCTCCCCCTTGATCAGCAGATTCCTGCTCTTGCAATGTTTGCAGCGATGGAATGCGCCGCTCTCTCACTCCTTGCACCTGAAGCTCCGATCGCCCTTTGTGGCAGTCTGGCAGACTCAGTCAGGGCAGGAGTCACTGAACTACTCGGAAAAAGCATCCTTGTTTTAGATGAATGGACTGCTGCCCGCGGACTCGCTGCCATTGCTGAGGCGGTACTTTCAAAGGGTGCACCAGAGATCCTGGGCATCCAGGTAGACTTGGGTTTAATATGATCAATCGTGTAAGATATAGTTGGGATTACTCTTGAGAGAGCTACGAATACACGGAAGAGGAGGTCAGGGCTCGGTCACGGCTGCCGAACTGATCGCGGTAGCGGCCTTTAAAAGTGGTGTCTATTCCCAGGCTTTCCCGGCTTTCGGAGTCGAGAGGCGTGGAGCACCGGTCCAGGCGTTTGTCAGGTTCTCTAATGACAAAATTCGACTCAGAAGTCAGGTATATGAACCTGAATATGTCATCGTCCAGGACAGCACACTCATAAAGGATGTGAATGTCTTTTCAGGGATGAAAGAGGGTGGAATCATCCTGATTAATACCGAAAAGGGATTAGATTCACCAGTTCCCACCGGAGTCAAGATCATTGCAATCGATGCCACGAAGATGGCACTTGAAACTCTTGGAGTTCCGATAACCAATACCACGCTTATGGGAGCATTTGCCGCGGCAAGCGGAGAAATTACCTTTGATGCCCTGGAAGAAGCAGTGAGAGAACGGTTCTCCGGTTCTATGGCTGACAAGAATGTGGCAGCTGCGCGGGCAGCATTTGATCTCATCAAAGGAGGGGCCTGATGTCACTGCGTATCGGGTGTGCAGCTCAGCCAGGGCAGGCACAGGAGAATAAAACTGGTTCCTGGCGGGTCTTCAGACCATCATTT
>JAZDKH010000521.1:0-2327 GCA_043803325.1 Methanobacteriota archaeon
CAATAGAACATTACTGCGGCATACCAGTTGTTGGAGTGGTTCCAAGACTAGATATCCCTCCGCTGAAAATGCGACATCTGGGACTGATTCCTTTCCTTGAAGGAGCTCCAGATCAGGAATTTCTCTCACAGATTGATGATATGATCGAGTCCGTTGGAAAGCAGATCGATATTAATACTATCCTGAATATTGCAGATGAGCGTGAAAATCTCCCCTATTCAGGGTTAATATTCAAACCGGCTGATACCACTGATATCCGAATCGGGATCGCTCATGATGAAGCATTCAACTTCTATTATGCTGATATCTTCCCGATCTTAGAGGCCAATGGAGCGGAGGTAGTGTTCTTCTCTCCGATTCATGATTCTCTCCCTGATGTTGATGGAATCATAATCGGGGGAGGATACCCCGAGTACTTTGGAAAGGAGCTGGAACAGAACTCAAAGATGAGAGAAGCGATCAAAGCTGCTTCAGAACAAGGGATGCCAATCTATGGGGAATGCGGAGGGCTCATGTACTTATGTGATTCTATCCGGTTTACTCAGGATTGGAGCGGACTCTCTGCAGGAGATACGTTCCGGATGTGCGGCGTCTTCCCAGGTACTTCTTCTATTCCTTCAGGTCGTATCGTCAGATATGTGATCGGGACAAGTTCTCATTGTACTCCTTTTGGTGCACATACATTCAGAGGGCACGAATTTCATTATTCAGATGTTCAGGTATCTCCTGATATCAGGTTTGGATATGAACTAGAGCGAGGCGTCGGAATAGAAGGATCCAAGGATGGAGCATTATTCAGAAACACGCTTGGTTCATATACTCACCTCCAGCCGGTAGCTGCACGGAAGATGTTTTCAGCGTTTTGTTCCAGATGTAGGGAACTAAAACACTCCAAAATCTGATTTTTTTACATTCTTTGACAAATACTTTAAGATATATTTTTGCCTGAATACTTACAGAAATTTACCCCATGCAGATCTATATTGACGGGAAGTATTTTTCCCGTGATGAGGCGAAAATATCACCGTTTGACCATGGATTTCTCTATGGGGATGGTGTTTTTGAAGGGATCCGTGCATACTCTGGAAGAATATTCAGGCTCACCGAGCATCTCGACCGACTCTATGACTCGGCAAAGACTATAGATCTCGCAGTTCCCATCACAAAAGAGGAGATGACTGCGGCAATAATTAAAACTTGTAAAGTAAACAATCTGAAAGACGCTTATATTCGTCCAATTGTTACCCGGGGTATCGGGGATCTCGGCTTGGATCCACGAAAATGTCCAATCGGGACAGTTGTTATCATGGCAGTCGAATGGGGCGCTATGTATGGAGACCTGTATGAAAAGGGTCTGAAGGGAGTCTCTGTATCAGTCAGGAGAAACCCGGCAGAAGCACTACCCCCTAATGTCAAAAGCCTAAATTATCTGAATAACATTCTTGCAAAGATAGAAGCCAATTATAAAGGTGGGGATGAGGCAATATTTTTTGATACGAATGGATATCTCTCAGAAGGGTCTGGAGATAATATATTTGTCATTAAAAACGGCTCAATAATTACTCCGCCAACCCTGAATAATCTGCGTGGTATCACCCGTATGGTAGCCATAGAGATTGCAGCAGAACTCGGGATAAGTGTGAACGAGAGGAATATGGGGTATTTTGATCTCTACTCTGCTGATGAGGTATTTGTCACCGGCACTGCAGCAGAAGTTGCCCCTATCACGTTGATCGACGGTCGGGTTATTGGCAATGGGAAGCCTGGCGCGATTACCCGGCAAATGATGGAAAAGTTCAAAGTGGTTGTTCAGAAAGAAGGTACCCCAATCAATTAAGGGAAGATCCTCGCAACTTTTTTATGCCATGCGTGATAACATATACAGGCACAAGCTGATATAGTGTAGTCCGGCCAATCATTTCGGCCTTTCACGCCGAGGACTGGGGTTCGAATCCCCATATCAGCATATAAACAGTTAGTTCAATTCCCTGTAACCTTTTTATGCACTAAGTCAGACTTCTGACCATACCCCTTGTTTCTCACTTGTCAGATAATGACAGATTTCATAACTTCAAAGCCGATTATCAGGATCGTTCGTTGTCTAACGCCACCATCAAAGGTCACATCACACCAACAGATGCCGACCTCATTTTTGCGTTCGTGGCGGAACGGAAGATCACGAATAACATCGGAATGAAGCGTTCTCTGAAGATCACTTCGAACCTGATTACCGTCAGGCGTTTTGTCCCTCCATTCAAGGATCTGACTATACCGGCTCTCTACCGGGGAGTTGAAAAGATCCATCATGGGAACTCATCAAAAGACCG
>JAZDKH010000522.1:0-2186 GCA_043803325.1 Methanobacteriota archaeon
AGTTCAGGGATGATCAGGCCTATCAGTCCACATACGCAGATCACTAACCCGGCAACTAGAATTATCCCCGGAATATTAATAATTAAAGATCTTGTTTCCGGGTCTTGCCGGTTCATATATGATTATTATTCTCTTTCCGGGTGTATATGGGTGATGGAAGGAGTGTAAGCACCAGAAGTGTTGCAATTCCCGCATTTATATCTCCTTTCGCGATTCCTACCGACCTGGGTATATTTAATTACACCGGTGAACTTTTCTCTTAAAAAAAGGAGTTTCTGAATTGTCTATTTCTGATTGCCCTTTGCTCTTACAAGCCGTGCCTGAAGCCCATAGTAATGAGAATATCCTATCGCATGGGTCTGATCAATGGTAGTCGAATCAAACGATGCCACATCAACCGAGTAGAACGAATCAGGAGACGATCGGCCGAGCACGGTCACTGATCCTTTGAATAACCGGAGATCTACCTTCCCGTTAACCCTCTTTTGAGTAGTATCGATGAAGGCGTTCAGTGCATCCCAGAGAGGTTCGTATATAAGCCCGTAATAGGCAAGCTGTGCCCACTTGGCATCCACAGTCTGCTTGAACACAAACTCCTCGCGAGTGAGAATCAGTCTTTCAAGATCCGCATGTGCAGTCAGAAGCACGGTCGCAGCAGGATGTTCATAGACCTCACGAGCCTTAATTCCGAGCACCCGGTTCTCCATCATATCGTTGCGCCCGATACCATGGTTTCCCGCAATCCGATTCAGCTCTCTGATCAGGTCATACCCTCCCATCTTCGTTCCATCAATGGCAACTGGCAGTCCCTGCTCAAAGGTGATCGTGATCTCCTGCGGAGTGTCTGGGGCAATCATTGGTGATACGGTCCAGGCATAGATCTCTTCTGGTGGATGAAAGTCAGGTTCCTCAAGCCGACCTCCCTCAATACTTCGAGACCAGGCGTTTTCATCCATCGACCAGGGTTTCTCTTTATTCACTGGAACTGGGATTCCATGCTGCTCTGCATAGGCGATCTCCCACTCACGGGTCATGTTCTTCTCCCTGATCGGGGCGACTACCTCAAGACCGGCAGATCTGAAAACGACATCAAACCTGAGCTGGTCATTTCCTTTTCCCGTGCATCCATGAGCAACTGCAGTAGCACCTTCTTTCCTGGCTATCTCAACAACTGCTTCAGCGATAACCGGCCGTGCCAGGGAGGTTCCCATCGGATATCCTTCATACAGCCCGTTTGCTTTGATCGAGGGGAAGAGACACCTATCCACAAACTCCTGTTTGAGATCTACGGTATAATGCTTGTCAGCGAATTTCTTTCCCTTCTCCTCAGCAACCAAGATCTCTTCCTCACGCTGACCTACATCTGCGGCAACCGTGACGACCCGATCGTATCCATACTGCTCTTTCAGCAGCGGGATGCAAATAGATGTATCAAGGCCTCCAGAATATGCTAAAACGACTGTCCCTTTTCCCATGATAATTTCTCCAGAATATTGTGACGAGTAACCCAAGATATATGAAGCAGGAGAAAAGAAAAACCTCTCGAAAGACTTTGATTGCCTGCCCACCTAAACCCAGTTATAAGTAATCCTTCATATACAAGGTAATCAGGGGATGAAATTCCAACATTCACCGTTTATCAATCAGATCGAAGCGGAAAAACCGTTATATTGTCACATTTTTTGAAGTCTTTTACGTTATCAGTAAAAATTCCTGCGCATCCCAGCCCTATTGCTTGTGATGCAATGATTGCATCATTAATGCGTATCATTTTCGTGCTACTCATGCCTATTGCCTGAAATACTGTCTCTTGATTTATTGGTTCAAAAAAAATTGATGGAGAGTCTAATATTGCCTTTGTTCTGGAGTATGCCTCCTGAATATTCAGTATCCTGGATAATATATGATATACTTCAGAGATTACAATACTATTCAAACTAAATATTACGCCATTATTAATATAATCGAGCATTTTTTTCGATGCTAGTCTATATTCGGGATATTCTATAATATTTGCGAAAACTAAAATATTGGTGTCAATGGCTATCTTCTTCATTTCCAAAGTTCATCTTTATATTTAGTTAACTCTTCAGATGTAACCACTCTTCCTGCTGATCCCGGATGTGTGATGATATCTATGAGGGGATCCTCTTGAGAGATCTTCCTGAGAATAAGGCCACCTTCTG
>JAZDKH010000523.1:0-10891 GCA_043803325.1 Methanobacteriota archaeon
AACAACAAAGATTTCAAAGCATTTATTGAAGATATTACCTTATTAGTAAAAAATGAACGTGGAGAGGTCCGCTTTGATGTTCCAAAAGATATTGGCGATTTAGAAGAAAAATTTAAGGCCTTTTGGTAATAATTAGCTTTCCGCCTCATCGACGTTATGGATCTGGAAAGGCTCAGGAGATCGTGTACTTTAAATGGGATTCACAAATTTATTCCCGGAAAAAAGATTGAACCGCCTATAAGTTATAAATCTATAAACTTAAGTCAGGTATCAGGATATTTCTCATAACAACCAACAGTGCATCGCTCACATTTTTCTTGCTGTTATCCGATTTCCAGTCGTTAAGCATATACGATCATCTATCCTAGACTCTCACATGAACCACCTCTATGTCCTAATTTTTCTCATCGGAGCACTCCTTTTGGTGGCAGTCCCCTGTACGGGTATCGGAGAGTCTTCAACAGAATGGTATACCACAGAAAACACTGTATCAGACACGGGAAACGACTCCGGCATTCTGGAACCCGACTTGGGATACGAAGATATGGAGGCATTCGTAGACGACGGGTATGCCCAGTTAGAAATAGAGATGTACGAGGACGCCTTGGATGAATTTGACGCTGCTCTTGATATTGATCCTGAATATGCAGATGCATGGTACTTCAGGGGTGTTGCCCTCTACTACTTAGGGCCTGTAACAAAATAACCTGATTGATTTTAACTCATATTGGGTGATATATTATAATTCCATTTTCCGTGAAAAATATCCATGGTCATATTCAAATTTTCAATTTCATCATCCTTAATTTTAATGCCAGTTGGATAATGATTTTTATCAAGAGCACATTGAACAAGTAAACCGGATTTCGTTTTTGTTGAAGAAATCAAATCAATAATTACTTGGTGAGATGATAGAGGCTGACCTTTCCAATTAAGGGAAATAAAGGAGAATAATCTGTGTTCAATTTTATTCCATTTACTTGTACCAGGTGGATAATGGCTAACTGAAATTTCTAATCCTGCCGTTGTGGCAAATTTCTGTAATTCAATTTTCCATAACCGTGTTCGATATCCATTACTTCCTCCACCATCTGCAGTGATGAACAATTTTGTTGCTTCGGGATAATTATTAATCCCAACAGTAAACCACCAACGGCGAATACTTTCAACCGCAAAGGTAGATGTGTCATGATCAGTTCCAACATTGACCCAACCTAAATTTTTATCAATATCAAATACTCCATAAGGGGTCACTTTGCCCTTTATTGGATCAACAAAGTCATAAACATTTACATTTTCGGGGTTACCAATAGGTCGCCATGTGGCTCCATTATTTTTAAAATTACCTACATTTTCCTTCTTTTTAGCATCAACCGAAATTACAGGCTGCCCTTCAAAAATAAATTTTTCAGCTTTTGCGTTAATGTATTCAAATTGAGAGTTCCGGTCTTCATGGCCAGATCCTTCAAATGTTTTTTTATTGCCTTGCAAACTGTAATTTAAAAGTTTAAGGATATCTGCTACTCGAGTATGACTAATGTAATGATCAAACTGTTCCAATTCCTTTGCAATTGTCCGTGTACTCTTAATTGTCCATCGAAGAGGAGATTCAGGATCACCTCTGGTTACTGGTTCAACTAATTTTTCTATATCGAAAAGTAATTGAGGATCTAACTCTAATGCACTTTTTCTTCCCCCTCCTTTCTTCCTTATTCGAGTAGATTCAATCGTATTTGGATTCTTTAGTTCATTCAACCCTTGTGATATTGTATTGCGAGATACTCCAGTTTCTAATGAGACTTGTGATATCCCTCCACGGCCTATTGCTTTTGCTTCTGTTGCAAGAAAAATACGCCTTGCTTTTTCATTTAAATGAGGTTTTATAAGGTTATATTTTGCACCAATGGTGATATTTTGCATATGCTATATTAGTTGTTTAGATAGATAAATGTGCTTAAGTTATTTTGTTACATCCCCTAAGCACATTTTTTCTCCGGGTTCTCAATCATCTTCAGAACCTACCGGACGATAGCACCATACATCTGGCCAAGAGCCGGGATATTAAATTTTAATATAAGGTGACGTTCAGAAAGATTTCTGATCCCTTTGATGAGATCCTCCCAGTTGAGTGGTTTTTGAACTGCGTTTGAGATAATATCATCGATAATAAAGACCAGGAACGGGTGAAATAATTTCATTCCGGTAAGATGCATTATAATCCAATGTAACTAATCCTGGGCACTCCAAGTTCATCAAAATGAGAATCGTTTGTCACCACTGTTGCCTTTACCTGAATGGCAGTTGATGCAATTATTGCATCTGCTAATGATATCTTTCGTTTTTTAAGATTGCCTGCAGAGATAGCGATATCAATATCAACCGGGATAATCTCTAAAGAAGTATTTAATATTGCATGGGTATCAAAAAGAAGAAACGTCATCTGTTCGATTACTCCACTCGTCTCTCATATTTTCCAACTCCTCTTTCCACCCCTTTATAGGAAACGCTCCTTTCAGATCATTCAGACGAAATATCGGTTTCAGGATTATGGTTCCCTTCTCATTTGAAATTTGTAAATTATCTCCTCTATGGATACCGAATTCTTGTAAAAATTTGTCAGGTATTTTTATAGTTCCATCCTCTAAAATAACGACACTATCCATGTGTCTGATATATTACGTCTTAAGGAATAATGGCCCTGTCTGAAAATCAAGTGATTGAAATGATAAAACACAGTTGGTGGACAACGCCTCATCACTCAGTTAACCGCTAATATTCGATTAAAATTGATTTTTATTTACATTATGTGGGTTTCTAATTTCACTGGTTATCGAAATGACACGGCTTTGGTATGAATAATCACTTGGTTTTCAGACAGAGCCGGAATAATCTTTGTTATGATTCAGGCACATACTGAATAGGTACTGAAAAAGAGTGATAATGCCGGTTAATCCCTTCCTGCCTACAAATCCTTCTCCACCCTCTTAATCATAGTTATCATATCAAGCCAGATCACAAGAGTGCTCGTATCTTTCCCACCTCCGTCTTTCTTGTGCTTCCGAATAACTCCGGGAATATCCCGGGGAGTCTCGTTTGAGGAGTGAGCACTCTGATCAATATCCTCTTTGGAATAGGTTGTTACTGAATAGACATCATCAACCAGGATCCCGATCATCTTCTCAGAGACTGTCTTATCGAGAACAATCACCCGGGACCGCTTCTTACCGGTGGACTCCCGGACGATATGCATCATTACCCGCAGGTCAATGATCGTGGTAATTACCCCCCGGAGGTCTATCGTCCCGGTAACAAACGCCGGAGCATTTGGGATTGGAGTCACCTCAGGCGTGGTAATCACCTCCCTGGTATCAAAGAGATCTACCGCAAACAGCTCATCTCCGATCACAAATTCGACCACCTGCTCAGCACCGCTCATCCGGGAACGGGAGGAGTGGGACCGATGACCCTTCGCTACTGGTTCATACCCCGTTTCTTCTTCTACCAGAAATGCGCCCATGATTCGCCTCACACAACTTTGAACTTCCCCATCTCGACTGAAATCCGCTGGATGGACATGGAAGCATCAGTTATCGCCCGGGTAACCTGATCGATGGCTGCCGTAACCTCCTCAGTAGCTGCCGCAGATGAGACCGCTTCCTGTGCTGTCTCCTGAACGAGACTATCCACTTCATGAACACTCGCCGTGATCTCTTCAACCGATGCAGCCTGCTCTTCAGTTGCTCCCGCTACCTCGGTCATGTTATTATGGACCTGGTTGATTGCCTCTACAATCTGGTTGAATACCTGGAGTGTCTCACCGACCGCTTCATTTCCTGCTTTTACCTCGGTGGCAGACACCTTCATGGATTCAGATACGAGCTGCGATTTCTTCTGAAGGTTTCCGATGATAGTTGCGATATTCTCTGCAGACTTCTGAGATTCGAGCGCCAGGGATTTGACTTCATCGGCGACCACGGCAAAGCCCATTCCCGCATCCCCTGCTCGAGCTGCCTCAATGGCTGCATTCAGGGCGAGAAGACCAGTTTGATCTGCAATTCCGGAGATGACCCCAACGATCTTGCCTATCTCTTCCATCTGATTCGTAATGTCGGTGATGATAACCCCGGTCTCATCGACCGACTGCATGATCCCTTCCATCCCTTTCTCTGCTTTCCCGGCGAGAGACACCCCTTTCTCAGAGAGATCTACCGTCTGTTTCGCAAGGGCAGAGGCCTGCTCTGCTTTAGTAGCGACTCCACTGACCGTCTGTGAAAGATCCTCCATGGCAGTCAGGGTCTGTTTAATACCACTCCCGCTCCGCTCTGCAAGATTACTCACATTTGATGCACTCTGAGCAAGCATTCCCGTACTGCTGCCAACTTCTTGCGCACTGGCATTGGTCTCTTCCATCCCGCCGGTGAGATTCTCTATCTCATTCTTGACTCCCCCGATTGCTTCACTTCCTGCAATACCGATCTGGTTAAGAGCTTCTTTGAACGGAATAAAGTCCCCTTTCATTGAGAGTTGGTCATTGATTTTATCGGTGTAATCTCCTTTCGCATAAGATCCGGCAAGTCGCATCGCTTCGTTCACCGGGGTAACCATGGAGTCAAGCATGTTGTTGATACCGACGATAATCTCCTGATAAGATCCAACAAACTCGGATGAGTCTCCCCGGTCTTTCAATCTGCCTTCCTGTGCCCCTGCGATGAGTGAACCGACCACTTCCAGGATACTATTAATTGTTGTTATCGTCTGATTGAATGCCGGAGAGATCTCATCCTTATCATCTGCTGCTGTAAGAAGGAGGATATTTTTATCTCCAGTCGCGATCTTATGCAGAGTACCGACGAAATCCTTCTGCATATGATCCGCATACGTATCCATTGTCGTAGCCATCATCCCAACCTCATCTTTTCTGGTCAGGGATAGCCGCATTCCCAGGTGTCCACGGCTGAGTTCGGTGAGCATCTCAATGCTGGTATTGAGCGGTATAGTGATACTTCTACTGATGACAAACCCCAGTGCAAGTGCACCGATAACGCTGACAATACCTATAATGATGATGACCAAAGTAGAATTGGCTACTTCTATTTCAGCCTGAGTAGAGAGGGTTTTTGCCTGTTGTACATTGATATCTTTCAGATTACTAAGAGAGTCTGCTACCGCCTTTCGGGACTGGGACATGGCTCCTGAACCCAGAGAATCGATTGCCTGCTGTTCTTTTCCGGTATCAATCAGATTCAGGGTGTCTTTCATCACGCTCTGATATGCAGTCCAGTTTGTATCGAATTTTGCTAGTTCTGCTATCTCTGATTCATCAAGGGAGGTTGTCCGGTACTGCTGGATGTCCTGGGTGACCCGGCTAATATCGTCCCCGATGATTTTCAGCGTATCGTCTCTCATCTGGGGGACAGCCACATATTTGTACACATCCCCCCTTAAGGTGAAGAAATCAGCATCAGTATTTCCGAGCTGATCGACCGGGACCAGACGTTCAGAGTACATCAACGTCAGACTGTTGTCGATATTCTTCATGTTTCCGTATCCAATCCCGGCAACGATGCCAAGGAGGATAGCCAGGATCAGGAAACTCCCGATCAGTTTGGTGCCAATGCGTGCGTTGTCAAGAAAATCCATAATAATCACTTCATTTTGTATATTTTTATTTGTTCAAGGCAATGTTTGAGTAATGCCAAAATCTTTCGTGTTCTCAAAGATGTCAGAAGCACGAATCCGATCCTCAATGGGACCAGGATCAGGGCGGCCTTAATCGTACTCGTTTCTTCTCCGGAGGAGTTTTCGGGAATAATCGTTATAACGTTCTGAAATCTGACCCCGGGGAACTCCGATATTATCCTTGTTAATCTCGGAATTAAAGATTTCCGGTATATATCTGCTAATTCGGTACAGAATCAAAAGCGGAAAAGATGTCACCGAACCCTCTGAGAAGATTCGGCTATATCCAGCCTCTGCTTTCTCTGCTTCGAAAAAGTATTGAATGGAAGTCGATAAAGACGAGACTGATATTTCGATGGATGTCCTTGTGGTGATTTTTCTGTATTCAAGACCCGAAAATTCCGATTTCATCCAGATTTTGCAACAACCGGTAAGAGATATATACTCTCTTCCTACACAGTACTCATCTCTGGAATGTTCATAGAACCGATCGGATATTATAAAAAACATATCAGGGAAATGGAGCTCGAACATAATGGCCGACAAATTAACCGTAAAGGACAGGAAATCCGTAGATAACGCACGGATGGCAGCAAAAAATAAGCCTACTGAAGCAAATATCGCAACTCCTGACAAATATACAGATTCTGAAGTGAGAGCACACAATGCTTCAGGTAATCCAAAAACCAAAGTCTAAATCATGAGAATAGGCCTTCAACCCGGGAGATATCGGCATTCTATATTCATACTGAAAATTAGAAATCAAACATAGGTATAAGAACGGATACGAGAAGTATTGCTTATGTCACCACGACAAGACCCAGAACCCCACCTCCGAGATCCGAAGCACCACCTTGGGTCACAAACCAGCCAGGATAAGGAACGTCACGAGGAAGAGATCAAACACCACCCCGAGGAACATCCGAACCCCTACACAGATCACCACCCACAGGCTAAACAGGATATCCGTCCTGAGCATGATGCTCATACAAATATTCCTCATGATGACCTTCCCCCCCATCAAAATGCTCCATCGCCGATAAGGCCGTCAAAAAGGATAACAGAATTCGGGAGAGAATAACGAAATCCCTCTTTTTGTCAGGTTTCATTGAATAGTGCGGGGGGTCACCACAACCTTTATCATTGATGCAATATGATGGGAGATACGTGGATCAGAACTTATATCAACCCAATATAAGTTCAAACCATCCCATTATCTCCTCAGGGCCGCCGATACCAGATAAAGAGTCAGATTTCGTATTCACTCTTATTCGTATATTTCAGGAGATGGCCATTGTATATCAGACCATTCAATCAGGATAACATCAGATACAGAATAATTGGAGTACCTTATGGTGGGAGCACGGAAGAGGCGGGAGATAACTGAAGATGAGAAGGCCCTCCGTACAAGTGCTGAGGATCACCTCTCCCGGATACCGGATACATCACAGGAATTAGATCAAAAGACCCAGATTGAGATCATTCACGAACTTCAGGTTCACCAGATAGAACTCGAGATACAGAACGAAGAACTGAAGAGGGCGCATCTTGAGCTGGAACTCTCACGGGACCGGTATCAGAACCTCTATGATTTTGCCCCGATCGGGTATTGTACCCTGACGAATACCGCTCTCATCAAAGAGGTGAACCTCTCAGGAGCAACCCTTCTCGGAGTTGTCAGGCAAAAATTGATCGGCGCTCGGTTCAGATCGTTTGTATCTTCCAAACAGCATGATATCTGGGACCCCTTTTTTCTCCATCTTCTCGGCCAGGATAAAAAACAGATCTGCATGCTCCTTCTCAAAAAGGGTGATGGGACGAATTTTGATGCCCGAATTGAAGGGGCCCGGGTGAAGACCGATGAAGGGGGGTTTCTGGTCAGAATAATAATTCAGGATATTTCAGATCAGAAAGCGGCAGAAGAGGAGATCCGGATCCTCGCACAGATCGCAGATAATGCTCCGGCATCAATCACAGTTCATGATTTTGACGGAACCTATCTTTACGCCAATGAGGAGACATTCCGCCTCCATGGTTCTTCACGTGAAGAGTTTTTTGCCATGAACCTCGCTGATATCGACGGCCCGGAACATAAGAAAGAAGTCGATGAGCATGTGCAGAAGCTCCAGGAGTCTGGTGTCGTGGAATTTGAGGTGTATCATACACGAAAAGATGGTTCTTCATTCCCGTTACTGGTTCATGCAAAAATTGTTCCCTGGTACGGAAGACCGGTGATACTCAGTATCGCTACTGATCTTTCAGAACAGAAACGGGGTGAAAAGATTCGGATCGAGAGTGAAGAACGGTTTCGGGGCCTGATTCGGGATATTCCCGATTCTATTCTGGTGCTCCGGAACGGAACAATCCTGTATGTAAATCCGGCAGCAGCATCAACGATGAAATATACTCCCGAAGAGATGATCGGCTCTTCTGTCCTGAATTTTGTCGCTCCTGAGTCATATCCGCTGGTTGCCGTGAAGATGCAGGAGAGAGAGAACGGGAAAGAAGTACCTCCTTTTGAGATTACGGTTCTCACAAAAGATGGAAAGCCAAAGATTACGATTGTTCGGGGAACCCCGATCCAGTATGAGGGAGAAACCGCATCCCTTGTTGTGCTCAACGATATTACCGAGAAAAAGCAGGTAGAAGAAGCATTTTTGGAAGCAGTTCAAAAACTTCGTTTCCTTACCGGACTTACCAGGCATGACATCTTAAACCAGCTGACCGCAGTACAACTCCTTCATGATCTGGCACTTGAATCAAAAGACCTGGCAAAGATTCATGAATATATCTCCCGTGCCAAGAATGCAGGCGATCAGATAGAAGCAACCATCGGGTTCACCCGGGAGTATGAGAACTTTGGAACGGCACAGAGTAGATGGCACCGGATACACCCGCTCATTGAGTATATACAGAATGAGGTGTCAACCGGTACCATTACCATACAGAACCTGATTCCAGAAAAACTCGAGATCTACGCTGACCCGATCATCAGGAAAGTATTCACCACGCTGGTGGAGAATAGCATTCGTCATGGAGGAGAAGTATCCACCTTTCGGTTTTCCTGCAAGAAACTTGGGGATGCTCTGATAATCATCTGCGAAGACGATGGAGTTGGTATTCCTTCAGGCGAAAAAGAAGATATCTTTGAGAATGGCTATGGGAAACATACCGGTATAGGACTCTTTCTTGCCAGAGAGATCCTCTCCATCACCGGGATGACTATCCGGGAATGTGGAATTGAAGGTGAGAAAGCAATTTTTGAGATCACGGTGCCGGCTGGCAGGTTCAGGAGATTAGCATGATAAATCGATATCCGGATTCGGATGGAACACCCCCTCTGATATCCTGCCAGGAATGAACAATGTCAAAAAAGGAGCCAGAATCATGTTCACCGATGAAGCAGCAGGGCCTGCTGCCCGATAAAAAACCAGATAGTTGCCTGCCCATCGTCGGTATCGGTGCATCAGCCGGAGGCCTTGAAGCATTTGAACTCTTTTTCCGTCATATTTCAATCGATTCAGGCATAGCATTCATCCTTGTATCTCACCTTGATCCTAATCACGCAAGTATGCTGGCCGAAATTCTTGGAAGGATCACAAAAATGCCGGTTGTCGAGGCAGAGGATCAGATGGATGTACAGTCGAATCATGTGTACATTATCCCACCGAACCGGGAGATGGCAATTTTTCATCGGACGATACAACTCACTATCCCTCAGGCTTGCAGTGGACATAGGATGAAGATCGATCTCTTTCTCAGATCCCTTGCGAAAGATCAGGGAGACAAGGCCATCGGCATCATATTCTCAGGGACCGGGACTGATGGTACCCTTGGACTCCGGGCAATTCAGGGAGGTGGCGGCATCACCTTTGTGCAGGATCCAAAGACTGCAAAATATGATGGAATGCCAATCAGTGCGATACAAAGTGGATATGCTACCTTTGTCCTCCCGGTTGAAGAGATACCAGGCCAGCTTATCGCCAGTGTGAAGAACCTGTTTAGTGAGAACCCGGTTCATCTGATAGGCCTGGAAGATACTGTAGATAATAATGAGAAAAACGCAGTTTCCCGGATTTTGCGGGTCATCAGATCACAAACCGGTCATGACTTCTCTCAGTACAAGAAGAGTACCATCCACCGGAGAATAGCCCGGCGTATGTCTGTTCATGTTATAGAGGATATCGGTGTCTACGCCAGATATATTGAGGAACATCCAGATGAGGCAAAGACCCTCTTTCGTGAACTCCTCATCAATGTAACCAGTTTTTTCCGGGACCCCGAAGCATATGAGATATTAAAAAGAGAGGTTCTTCCTGATTTAATCAGACAGAAGGGAGAATTTGATTCATTCCGAGTCTGGGTACCTGGCTGTGCAACTGGCGAAGAAGCAGACTCACATGCCATCATCATCAGAGAGATCCTCAGTGATCTGGGGAAAGACTGCAAAGTCCAGATATACAGCACCGATATCGCCGAGGATGTCATAGCAAGTGCCCGTAAAGGGTTTTATCCCCCAAATATCGCGGCAGATGTCTCTTCAGAGCGACTCCAGAAGTTCTTTATCAGGGAGAATAACGGATACCAGGTGAAGAATGAGATCCGGGAGATGATCATCTATGCTACCCAGAATGTTATCAAAGACCCGCCATTCACGAGGCTCGATCTCCTCAGTTGTCGCAACCTGCTCATTTATCTTGAATCAGAACTCCAGTCCAGGCTCATCCCGGTATTTCATTATGCCCTGAATCCAGGGGGGATACTCTTCCTCTCTTCATCTGAGAGTATCGGGTTCTTTCCGGATCTCTTTGCCCCAATCAACCAGAAGTGGAAGATCTATCAAGCTTCAGGGATCAAAACAGGAGTTCCATGGATGATAGAATCCTCCCGCCCATGGACCAACCCATATCCCCCCGTACCAGTTCCGGGTCTCCTTCCCAAAAGCACCGATACCACGATAGTTGAAATGACAAGGCTGGCATTACTCCAGGCATTAGTACCGCCCTCGGTGGTGACCGATACAGCAGGAAATATCCTGTATGTCCATGGAAATATCGAGAAATTTCTCCGCCCGGTTCAGGGTCTGATGAGTGTTTCGGTCATAGATATGGCTCGTGAAGGGCTGGCACCTGATCTCAGAACCGCGATATTTACCGCCATTACCCGGAAAATCCCTATAACCAGTAAAAATCTGCAGGTTCGAACCAGTAAC
>JAZDKH010000524.1:0-2225 GCA_043803325.1 Methanobacteriota archaeon
TCTGCCCCTGCTTTCCAGAGAAGTTTAACCAGGTTAATATCATTTTGTGCCACTCCTGCCCGAATCTTAACTGAAACGGTTACTCCGATGATTTTCAGAGCTTGTACATAGGTTACCAGTTTATCTGGATGGGAGAGGAGATATTCACCACATCCGGCATCGATCATCGCCTGTTGCCGACAATGCGCGTCAATCTCATATATTGCGTGATCCCCAATCGCCGTAGCAAGAGTTACCAGAGACTTAACTTCAGATGCTCTGATATTTATGCCGGGAATAACCCCAGCATCTTCTACCAGCGCGACCTGTCCTGCTATCTCCTCTATCGGATTATGGGGAAGAAACTCTTCTCGCCCCTGGTGAGACAGTTCCCGTGCGGCTGCTATAGTCCGTTCATCAATAGCATACCCACCGATAAATCCGATCCCGATATGGTCGGCACGTTCCCTGATATAAGCGCCATCAACCATCCCAGCCATGGATGCGATGGCGATAGGGATAGAAATCTGCCTATCACCAATCCAGAGATCATAGATATTTTCCATTCAAATCCTCAGGTCTTTTTGCCAGTATATATCATCGTACGGGAAAATGAAGATTCGTACGAGTGAATGCATAAAGGGGCTTTCCCGAAGTAAAAAATCACTTAGGATGCTTAATCAAGAATCGTACTTACTAGATCAAAATGGATGCACATTTGATAACTATTTTATCGCTGGCAGTGTTACCTTAGGTCAATGGGAAAAGTAGGAATTCTCCTCGTCGGACATGGCAGCAAAAAGGAATACAATAAAGATCTTATCACAAAGACCGCCGCTCTGATTGCAGAACGTTATCCGGACTATGTGGTAAAATGTGGATTTATGGAATTTAATGAGCCAGCAATTCCCCAGTCATTAGATCAGTTTAGAAGCGAGGATATTGATTCTCTCGCGGTTGTTCCCCTCTTTCTGGCACGGGGAGTCCACATTGATGAAGATATCCCCGGCCTGTTAAATCTCCAGCATGGCCAGAAGAAAGGGACTTTTATGTTAAAAACTCGTGAAGTTCCCCTTGTCTATGCAGATCCAATCGGTCCAAACCCTCTCCTTGCCGATCTCATGGCAGAGAATGCCCTCAAGGCACTCTCTCAAATCTGATTTTTTTATGCGCATCCTCATTCTCGATACTATCCATGGCGGAACTGTTATAGGGCAAGCTCTTATTCAGTTGGGCCATACTATCGATCTGATTGATGTATACCGGGGTGACACATCACATCACCGAAGCATTGACCAGGCAACCGCATCAAGACGAACATATGATATTCTCATCCATCCGGTCCATCTTGATCCTGCACATCCACTTATGAGAACCCATTTTTGCCCGACAATAACTCATCATGAAGCGGTACGGTGGATCCTCGGGGAAAAAAAGATACAATTGAGATCAATAAATCAGCAATTGATAGAAATAAGTGGAACACGAGGGAAGACAACAACCGCATCTGCCCTGGCCTCACTTCTTCCAGGATCCGGGATACTTCATACATCACGGGGAACAATCCGGTACCCGGAGGGTAGATGGTTATCCCGGATGAGTATCACCCCCGCGTCATTGATTCCTATTCTATCATATCTTGATGATGAAGGATGGATAATTGCAGAGATCTCACTTGGATTTACCGGAATATCAGATCTTGCTATCCTGACATCAGATGAAGATTATTCTGTTGCAGGTGGCAGACTGAGTGCAACGGAGATCAAGGTTGCGAGTGCCCTCCGGTGTTCCCGACTTCTCGTTCCACCCGGAGTTAAAACCTCCCACGAAGCTCAGGTAGATGCCGGGGATATCGCTATGGTGTCAGGTACTATCTGTAGGTATTCTTTCCAGAATATGACTGGAGAGTTTGAGAACCCTCTTTTTGCACTTGAGGGGTACAGAATCCCCCTGCAACTCGCAACCGCTGCATCCCTGATACTGGGATACCGGCCTGACAAGCTCAGCCAGTTCTCTTCACTTGCTGGTCGCATGAAGGTGATTCATGATTCAGAAAGAGTTATCATTGACAATGCCTGCACTGGAGCATGCCTGAAGACAACAAGAGATGCAATCGACCTGCTTCGTCAGACTTGTTCTGATACATCATACTCCCTCGTCATCGGTCAGGAGGAACGAGCGGTCTGTGAAAATTTCCCAACTCCTGATATCATCGAAGCCATCAGGACAGAGAAGCCGGATGCGGT
>JAZDKH010000525.1:0-3564 GCA_043803325.1 Methanobacteriota archaeon
ATACCTGCCGCTTTCACCCGGTCAACAGCAATAGCTGCCTTACCACCCATTATTGATCCGGCAAGCACAAGTATAGCTGCTCGTGGAAGGCGGGGAACAGCATCTATGGCAAGAGCCAGTGTCTCTTCACCTACTAACGGGATGGTGTCGATCGAAATCCGTTCACCTCTGATATTATGCCGGTCAGCTTCGTTTACTGCCCCCATTGCAACCTGGGCGACCTGTGCCCCACCGCCGATAATAATGACCCTTTTTCCAAAAATATCTCCAAATGAACGGTGAATAATCACATCTTTCACATCAGATAAATTCCGAAGTCCGGTAATGAGAAGGTCAGGGATTACTTCTCCTTCAAACTCCACATAGAGTTCCCCATATGCCCCATTCCCCTGACCTTCACAGATCTCCAGATGAATCATAATAATATTCGCATGATTCTCTGCAAAGACAGTTGATACGTCCCTGAGAACTCCGGATTCATTCCTGACAAGGATACATACTGCTTTCAATCCTTCTTCTAATGCCGTCCTGAATCACCTCTTCTAATAATTAACCGAAATATCATGTTATTCATGTGAGGAACTATGAGATGAAAATTTCTCCCTGACTTTGATGAATCCGCTCCATGAGAGTGAGTCAGGTTAATGATACAAATTTTCCTCGCCAAAGAGAAGAAACAATTCGCGGACAGGAGTTTGGCAGATATCAGATGAATTGAGAAAAAATGATCCGATAAGAGGGTTTTAATTTCATTCTTCTTTTTTATGCATGATGCCTTGTAATAGAGCTTTGATAACCATTCCTACAGCAAACAGACAGAGGAAAAGAACAAACCACATCAGAATTCCGACATTATCCTGTACAACCGGAATATTTCCGATGATATACCCGGCCAGGATGAGACCAAATGTCCAGAGTATCCCCCCAAGAATATTATAACAGAGAAAGCATCGGTATTGCATGTCCCCAACTCCTGCAAGGAACGGGGCAAATGTTCGGATATATGGAACAAATCGCGCTACTACAATGGTTGCGCCCCCCCAGCGGGAATAAAATTGATGGGTATATTCTATCCATTCTCCTTTAACAAATCCGGAGAGCCGTCCTTCCATAATCCGCGTGCCTGCATATCTTCCAATCCAAAAATTTGCAGTATCCCCAAGAATTGCAGCCAGGCAGACAACCACAAGGAGAACTGGCAGATTTAGCACTCCGGTTCCTGCAAGTGCCCCGGCGATAAAAAGTAACGAATCGCCAGGCAGAAACGGTGTCACTACTAACCCGGTCTCACAAAAAATGATGATAAACAGAACCAGATAAATAAGCAGTCCTAACTCGCCAGCCATAAGTGAGAGAGAGTGATCAAGATTGAGGAATAGGTCGATGGGGTTTACGGACATATACAGATATACAAATTGTCTGTTTCACCTGATGAGGTTTCCCGGAGACACAGATTCACCCAATCATCAGACAGACTAATACATGAAGAGACCAAACCTCAAGAATATATGGCAAAAAAAATTCTTGTTGCTATCGATGGATCACCTGAGGCAGAGACTGCATTACTGAAGATATTAGAATATGTAAATCCACAGGCGGTAGAATTGCATGCACTTTATGTAATCTCCCCCTCCAAATATGCAACGATTGAAGGAGCAGCAGGATATGAAGGTATATCTACCCTCCATGAAATAAGAGATAAGATTATTGCAGAAGAACGGGAACAGGTCACCGAACGAATCAAAAATATCGCCCATGATAATGGGATCGAAATAGCAATGGTGGTACGCCTTGGAGACCCGCGCAATGAGATCTTAAAGCTTGCGGATGAGGTCGGTGCAGATCTGATTGCCGTAGGGTCCACGGGAAAAGGGTTAGGTCAGCGGATTCTTCTGGGAAGTGTAAGTACCTATGTTGTTACACACGCTAAGATATCTACAATAATTGTCAGATAAGGTGGTCTGAAAAACGAGGGGTAAGTTCCTCTTAAGCCTATTTTTTATGTTTGTATGTTGAGTATAGCCTATGCTTCATCATACGCTTCTTGCATGCGTCCTTTGCATCCTCATCTTTTCAGCAGGATGTACTGCATTGGATAAATCCACGGAAAATACCCCGCAAAGTGGAATGCTTGCCGGAGAATCTCAATCAAACCTCCTGGTTACATCAGCACCCACTCAGGGATATACCGATTCTCTCAATGAAAAATCCCGGTCATTAAATGATGCATCAAAAACATCGGTAGCTGGAATCCCGTCACCTTCAGATCAGAAAATAATAAAAACTGCGAATCTTCAACTGGAAGTCTCCGAAGTTCCTAAAACAGCAGATGATATTGCCAGAATTGCTGAATCTGTCAGTGGGATTGTGCAGTCCTCTTCAGTAAATGCCGGTCAGAACGATCAATATAGCGGAACGGTTACCATAAGAATTCCTTCAGCACAGTTTGATAGCGCTTTAGGAGGGATAAAGAATCTGGGAAAAGTTATCAGTTCCAGTATCTCTGCTGAAGATGTAACTGAGGAATATGTAGATCTTGCCGCACAAAAGATCGCACTTACAAACCAGCTCGATCAGTACAACCGAATTCTCACCCAGGCCGTAAATGTATCAGAAATTCTTGAAGTTCAGCGAGAGGTTGAGCGGGTGCAGGTTGAGCTCGATAGAATAACTGGTCGTATGAAGTACCTGGATAACAGGATCTCCTTTTCAACAATAACGATTCGCCTCTCTGAACCTGCACAGGTCGTTACTGCTTCCGGCTACTCTTTCGCATCAGTGATCAGCGAAGGGATATCCGGCTTCACTTCAACTCTTGTCTGGTTGGTTGTGGTGATCATGACCCTTCTACCGGTATTTATCATTGGGGCTCTTGCATACCTCCTATATCGCAAGGTAAAATCCCATAAACACGGATAGAACATCACCTTTTTTATTCTTATTCTTCAGACATTGAGCAGCGAATCTATGAGTATTGATTGCAGATCTATGGATATGGACCCGACACACGGTATCACTACACTTAAAGATGTACTCATCCCAGGAGGAAGAGTTGCTGATATTACCCTGAAAGGAGGGATCGTCAGTCATATCGGGGCATCTGGCCGTGCAGATACCACAATCAGATGTACTAATCTGATAGTAGTCCCTGCCGGCGTAGATATGCATGTCCATATGCGTGACGGAACCCAGGCATACAAAGAGGACTGGGAATCAGGAACGAGGAGTGCCCTTGCCGGTGGAGTGACAGTTGTAATAGATCAGCCTAATACTATTCCCCCGATTATCACTCCAGGACAACTGCTTGATCGGGTTCATCTTGCTTCTGAAAAAACATACTGTCATTTTGGAATCAATGGAGGAGTTACGCCTGATGCTGATCTGGAAGGTATGTCAAAAGTGGGGGCTATGGCTTTTGGTGAGACCTTTGCCGGCCCATCATCCTATGGAGCCGCTATAACGAAAGAAGATCTAACCGCTGCGATGGCCCGTATATCCAGATTGAACGGCCTCATTACAATTCATGCAGAAATTGTTACAGAAGGTGATGATAAGGATCTCGCC
>JAZDKH010000526.1:0-3661 GCA_043803325.1 Methanobacteriota archaeon
GTCGTGGATATGGTCTTTATCTGGCAACAGAAATACTTGACATCACGAGTATACGTATCAGGGAGGTTGGATTATTTGGAGAAGGGGCCAGGTTTGAGATTATTGTTCCCCCTGACGGATACCGGATAACTCCAAAAACAAAGTAATCACGTTTATTTTTGTTATCTTTCAAGAATTTTTATCATATTAAGATAGATCTAATAAACCAGGAATATTCATAAGATCACAGAATTGTTCCAGTGTGTAATGGGGTTTTATCTCCGGATTGTCCGCCATGATCCAGTCACCATACCTGGCATAGATAGTAGTAAGGCCAAGTTCTCTTCCTGGCTGTATCTCTCGCCTGAGTGAGTCACCAACCACCCATGTAGTATCAGGGCTGGCATGTAACTGGTTCATTGCCATGAGGAACGGGGTATGATCTGGTTTTCTTTGTCCTGATATATCAGGAGTGATGAAGACCGGGAAGTAATGATCAATATTGAGCCTTTTCATCCTGATCCGGGCATTTGTACTATGAGCATCGGTTACAATTGCAATCTGTATTCCTTCCTGCACCAGTATATCAAGGACCTGTATTACTCCAGGATAGAGTCCAATATGGTCTATTTTTACCCGGGTAAATATTTCTTCTGATTTTTTCTTCTGAACCGAAGAATAGGCTCCAATATCGATGAGGTAATCACTGATATGAGCCGGATCTTCAAAGTTGTGAACCGGGCGGAGAAAATATGAAAAGAGCTCTTCACGATCACCAGTACCGAGCTCTGCAATCACAGCGTCACATGCAGCTCGTTTTGCATCGACAAATGTACACAAAGTATTGTCGAGATCAAAGAGGATGGCGCCTGGTGCCTGGCCGAAACATTCAGACATATCGCAGACATATTAGCAGTGTAGATGCATAGGTTTGTTGCAAGTATCCATATTAACATCCATATTTGAGGTTTATCATAAGTCTGGGATGCATGACCCCTCTATTGATTAAGTCTGGCAGAGAGATTATTTGTACATTCTCTGATGGAGCCACAATGCAGGACAGTCCGGTTATGATACGAGAAGATGTTACGGTATCCTTAGATAAGGAATTGATCGATGAGATGCTGGGAATCGCTGAGATACGTGGAATAACCCTCTCTACCCTGGTACGGGACGTTCTGGGTGCATTCTGCAAGGTGTTCAGATCCGGAACAGACTGGACATGCTCGGATCTCCCTCTTCATCAGCCCGTTCAGATACCGATATCAGGATCTGTTGATCCAGGAGCGGATCAGATAGCATTCCTCACATCACGGGTTACTGCTCATGATGAGATGATCACATCTCTACAGTCCCGAATCGCAGCTATTGAAT
Source organism: Methanobacteriota archaeon (assembly GCA_043803325.1). GTDB lineage: Archaea > Halobacteriota > Methanomicrobia > Methanomicrobiales > Methanospirillaceae > Methanospirillum. Next base: position 1,354 of record JAZDKH010000526.1, read on the forward strand.
CGGGTACATTTGCTCAGTTCCCTCATGTTCAGACTCCATCATTTTCGATGACCCCTCCAACAGGACTTCATGCGAATATATCCACCAATCAAAACCGTATTTCTGATGTGATTGACTGTGATGCTCCTGTGCAAGGGGGGGTGTCAGATGATGCTCTGGTTAAATTAAGAGATCCCGTCTCTCCGGTATTCACATCAGTTGATGTATCTACAATAGGGCGGATCAGCCCGACCCAGGTTTACTCACAGACCGAGGCTGCTGCCCTGCTTAATATTTCCATATCTACAATTCGGAAGTATGTAAAGGAAAGAAAAATTGCATCGCGAAAAATCGGGAGGTCTACAGTATTTCAGGGGCAGGACCTCCTCGCATATAGTGAACGAATGCGATAAGTAACCCAGTCTATTAAAAAATAGAGAGATTAGCAAATACAAAACTAATACACCGATCTGATAAGGTTTTCATCTCAGGAATGTCACTCAGTTTAGTGCATCCATCGCTGGTAAACTCTATGTCATTAAACCCCTTTTTCAGATGGATAGTACTTGCTCCTTCATAAAATCTCCCTGATGTGAAGATGTTAGTCCCAAGGGTCACATTATTTATCGAAATAGACAAATTATTCTTTCCGGTAATAGGCTGCGTTACAAAATTCATTGTATATTCACCATTACTTTTGGCAAGTGCCCGTATCTTCCCGGAACCCTTCAGATAAAATGGCTGGGCAATATTAGATCCCAACCATCCATTTTTAAAGATCAAGACAACTTCATCAGGTTGAACTTCGGGAATTTGTTTTATCTCATAAATGTACGTAGGTCCAAATGAACCGACAAATTGAACTGCTGAAGAATAATCAATTCCTATTTTGGCATTGATCTCATCGATAATCATTGTCGTGAAATTCTGAGCCGCATCTTCAGGAATATTATACATCATACGCATCCGGTCAGTATGGATGAAAACATAGGTAACTCCGACATTCTGAAGAAGAGAGATGGTGGTATTTGATGGGAACAAGCCACCGGTATCACGCATAATCTTTGAAGCTTCTTCTACATCTCTGCCACTATATCCATTAACCATGCGTTTCCAGTGATATACAGAGTAATAGGTGTACTCTGAGTTATCCTCAACCCATCTGGTAGGAATCTCGATAATTACCGGGTCATCGGGCTGCTGAGCGAGCCACCGGTACTCCTGAGGGACACTCTCCCCTGTTGCCAGAGATGAGGGCATTGTTACCGGAATATGCCATGAACCAATTATTACTAAAAAAACAAAAAATACTGATACAAGAGTTTTAATTTCCGGGCGTTTTACTCTGGTGAGTATTGCTGCAACACCAAATCCTGCGAGTATTGACACCGCAAAACTCATTATAAAACTGAATCTCGAGAGATCTATGACTATGGCTAATAATGGGATCAGATTATAGTCGTAGTATTATGGTGTCAGAATTCCTGTTTCATTGCCTCCAATATTGAATATTGGCCCTAACATAAGGATGTAAGATACAACCCCTATTATGGCAAAAAGGATTGGAATTCGCTGTTTTCGAATATATGATCGAATCAAGTCATTATTTTTTTCAGTATTTAATGGGAGGAGAAGACCGATGAATGCAAAGAGTACTGCAACATATCCGATTAATTGAAAAATTGGAAGTGGATCAAGTGACCATGAAGTTTTCATCGGGTCATCCAGGCCTCTTTCTGCATCATACATCTTACTTGCATGGAAATAGGGGAGAGCAAGCGGTGCAAAGACCAATAAAATTATTGCAAGAGAAAGGAGGAGCATCCCCATTGCCTGTCTGGAAAAGATCTTTTCACGTAATTTTTTATCTAATATCAGGTACCCAACGAAATAGATCAGCACTATGATTCCCGTAAAAATTCCGACATACCAACTTGATAATGCTGCGAGTATGAAGAAAAAGGTGGATACCAAAATGTCACGAATTTTCAGGGAATAAAAAAAACGATCAAGATAGAGAAGCATGAAAGGGACCCATTGCATCGCAAGAAGATGGAGTTGAATGGTAAATCGATATGAAAAGAACGCAAAACAGACCCCTGCAATAAATGCTGCATACCGATTATTTGTATATCGATATGAAAGAAGATAGGCTCCAAATCCACAGAGCACAAAGGTAAGGAGTCGGAGTGTATTGTGGGTGAATACAGGATCGTGAGAAATCGCATACAGAGGAATAGAAAATGGCGCCCATCCAATTAGATTTTCAGAGAGAGCAAGAGAATACTGATTGGCAGGATAAAAAATATTAGCCTCAAAGAGATTGAGT
>JAZDKH010000527.1:0-4605 GCA_043803325.1 Methanobacteriota archaeon
GAGCTCTCAAGAACCTTCAGTCAAATCTTCGCCACCTCACCTGGGTGACCCAGATGATCGCGAAAGGTGATTTTACCAAACGGGTTGATTTTCTGTATGATTTTTCTGAAGCATTCAATAGTATGGTCAGCGATCTTGATGAAACAAAAAAAGCTCTGACCATACAGACTGATGAATTACAAAAAGCCATAACATCCCTGTTCATCAATAAAGAGCAATATAAATCACTCATTCAGAAAGCTCCTATCTCGATCTGTGTATTGAAAAACGGGCAGATCGTTTTATCTAATCCCGCCTTTATCGAGATGTTGCATGTATCTGCCAGGGAGCAGGTTGATGACCAATCATTCCTGCAGTTTATCCGTCCATCTAATCGAGTTACCTTCCTCCATAAAATGGCTCGATATTCAGAATATGGAGTTAACTGGAACCGGTTCGAAGAGGAACTGGTATGCATAGATAACTCTGAAATTATAACAAAAATGATAGGAACTGATATTGTCTTTGAGAATGATCCCGCTACACTGCTCTTTATCGATGATATCACCAGGAAAAAGAAGGAAGAAACAAGAATTATTAATTCTCTTCAGGAAAAAGATATCTTACTCAAAGAAGTATATCACCGGGTAAAAAACAATATGCAGATTATCTGGTCATTGCTTTCTATGCAGGCAAAAATGGTTCAGGATGATACTATCAAAGGGTACTTTGTAGATTGCCAGAACCGGGTAAAATCACTTGCATTAGTGCATGAACAATTATATAAGACAGATAATCTTCGGGAGATCAATTATGGGCATTACCTTAAAAAGATCACATCTCATCTTTTTGATACCTATAATCTGAATATCAATAATGTTCATCTCCAAATTGAGTCAGGTGATGAAACCATCACTCTCGCAAAAGCGGTGCCATGCAGTCTTATTGTAAATGAACTGATCTCAAACTCGCTCAAATATGCATTTACCCCGGAAGAAAAAGGTTTAATCACGATTAGATTTGGTTCATATGGAACCCAAGGGGATTATATATTAGACTATCGGGACAATGGTCAGGGTATCCCGAGAGAGATTCAACCTGAACAGAGTAATACTCTGGGAATGAAATTGATTTATGGCCTTACCAGACAACTACATGGATCGGTATTCTTTGAAAATGATAACGGCGTCCATTATGTGATACGATTCCCATCAATTAGTTGAAACCGTGATTTTATGAATATTAAAGATAAAAAGATAATTGTTGTTGAGGACGAGTTTATCACTGCAGCAGATCTTATTGCGAATCTTGAACAAATGGGATTTATCGTGCCTGCCTCAACTGATATGGGTGAAGAGGTATTTGCCCTTGCCCTCGAACACCGGCCTGATCTTATCCTGATGGATATCAACCTGAAAGGTGCCATGACCGGGATAATTGCTGCAGAAAAGGTAAAAAAAGATCTCGATATACCGGTGGTGTTTCTCACCGGGCAATCGGATGAGGCGACAATATCTAAAGCTCTTGATAGTGAACCATTTGGATATATTATCAAACCATTTGAAGAGAGAAGTCTAAAAACTGCAATCGCAATGGCGTTGTACAAGCATTCTATCGATCAGAAAGTAAAAGCAAGTGAATTGAGATATCGCAGAATCGCCGAGAATTCTGATACTCTTATAGCAATCCTGAATGCTGATGCATCCTTCGATTACATTAACCAGGCAGGATCTGATGTTTTTATAAAAAAATCTGAAGAATTAACAGGGAGTAATCTGAGTGAACTGCTTTCCCCTGATGATTACAACCAGATGATAGATCAGATTCAATTGGTACAATCCAGTTCATTAAATTGGCGTGACCAGATCAAATTTACCTTATGTGATAGAGAGATCTGGCTTGATGTGACAATTGTCCCTCTCTCATCTGATCCCTCTGGTCCTGCCCAGGTACTCTGGATAGCCAGGGATATTACTGACTGGAAACAGATACAACAAAAAATGGAGAAAGAAGGGATTGTTCAGATTGAGAGAAATATGGAGCAGTTTCAGATCCTCAATGATCAGATACGCAATCCTCTCACCGTGATAGCTTCAATAGTATCTCTTGATGATGGGCCGAATACGGATAAAATACTAGAACACATTCAAGCAATCGATGATCTGGTAAAACAACTAGATAAAGGATGGATAGAATCAAGCAAAGTGAGATCATTCCTCCTTCGTCATTATCGTCATGGAGAAGAATTTTAATCCTCCGAACTTTTATTATTCCAACGAGATTTAGGAGATCTCATACAGGATACCTATGGCGCAAAGCCGGGTCCGTCCAATATATATTATCTTTCCTTCGAATTATACTCATAAGGGATCTGAATAAATACAGTTATCAATACACAAAAAGAGGGTGAACAGTCAATGCATACCAGTGAAATACAATACCGTATCATTTTTGATCAGGCTACCAAAGGAATCTTATGGCTGATCCAGAAAGAGATTTATCTATGCAAATGAGAGGAACTATCAAATGCTTGGATGTTGCCATGATGACTTTCTTTCTTTAACGATTCCTGATATTGTGCGAAAAAGATATAAATTTCTGATTGTCCTGACTATGGTAAACGAGATTTAAAAATCTGACAGTCTGTGAAATATATGGTACATAAGAATGTCGACTACCTCTTTTCCGTGATTTTGGAAAAGGTACATGCAATGATTTTTTTTTACATTATATCGTTGCAACTTTTGTTGGCCTATTCGAACACGTAGATTACAAAATAATTGGGGAGAAGTTTCGACACAAAGCACACCTGCTATGGCAGCGGGTATAGCAGATCATGTATGGATATTAAATAAATGGTTTAACTTTCCGGTGTTCAATGTACTAATATCACCACCGGAAAATCGATTATTGGTGATTCGGAGTTCCTGTCGATGAGGGAAAGGTGATGCGATAATGAACCCCACAATCCACAGGTTCTACCCGCACCGTACCTGACAACTGCCCAGTTAACCCTGTAATAAGCGTTGAACCAAACCCGGGATTTCTCATTGGATCAAATCCGATAGGGAATCCCTGTCCGTTATCCCGATAATCCAATACATACTCTTTAGTATCCGGATTGAGAGATATCCCGATATGTATCTCCCCTTTTCGACCATCGATAAAGGCATATTTGAAAGAATTGGTCAGCAATTCGGTAATTATCAGACTGCAGGGTACTGCCTTCTCAATGGAGAATTCGATATTCTGAACCTCGATTGTGCAGATGACTGCTTCTGTTGAAATCTCATAGGAGTGAAATAAATAGGTTGTAATCTTCTGTAAATACGCCTGATAATTGATTTTATTTAAATTTTTTGACTGATACAGATGCTCATGAACTAGAGCCAGGGATCTCACCCTGGTCTGTGTCTCTTTAAAAAGGGATTGGATAACCGGATCTTTGATAGTTCGTGATTGCATGGAGAGAAGAGAGGAGATTATCTGCATGTTATTTTTTACCCGGTGATGAATCTCTCTCAGTAGGGTTTCTTTCTCCAGAGAAGCTTCTTGTATCTCTTCTTCCATTAGTTTCTGATCAGTGATATCCTGAACAATCAGCGTATAATGGGTAACTTCAGCATCATCATCTTCTATCTCGCCCAGTCCTCTGACCGCACATCTGGAACCATCACCACGAACAATCACAAAATCGATAGCAAACGAAACTTCAGATTCTATCAGGGCTTTTATCGAAGAATTATACAGATCATGGTCAGAACGTTCAATATATTGAGTAAGGTTTTCAACAACCGGAGGAGGATTGAGGGCTGGAATACCAAAGATACGTTTGAATTCATCAGATGCATAGATCTGGGCATCAATATTATTCCACTCGAAGCTACCCAGATGCGCAATTTTTTGAGCCTTTTGAAGTGATTGTTCACTCTCTTTCAGAGCATCCTGATTTTGTTTAAGTTCTCCATATGCTGCCTGGATCTTCTTATAAGCACTATTGAGTTCGGTATTTCGGTTTTCAATTATTCCGCTATATTCAACAAGTTGTTCTTCTTTCTTCTTCTGGTCAGTGATTGGGGTGATCATCAGAACCGAACCAGTTTTCACGGTGCCTCCCTCCGTAAGAGGCATTACATCAACAAGATAGAACTCTGATCGCTGGGTATCTGATATCACAAGTTCACCTCGTGTTGGTATAGAACATTGAGCAAGTTCAGAGAGAAGATCTCCCTGAATAAGAGAGGATCTTGCCTCCTGGCCGATGACCTCTGATCCATTCACCTGAAATATCTCTTCAGATGCAGGATTCATCTCCCGAACTTTCCCAAGTCTGTCGAGAACAATCAGCCCAGAGCCCAAAGTTTTAAATACGGTTGCATGAGCGACAGGAATTATATTGAGCACGTTATAGCGGGTGACTGCCGGGAATATGGTGAGTCCAGTAATAACCAAAGTAAATGGGGTAAAATCGATAGGAATGATATTATGGAAGATATTATTCAGGAAAATGGCAGAAAACGGGGCTAGCACTCCAACAAACATCAGAAATATTTGTCTTCGAAATATTGTCCCTTGGGAAAAAAACATCAATCCCAGAATAATCAGACAAACAAAAAGAAGAATGAT
>JAZDKH010000528.1:0-4461 GCA_043803325.1 Methanobacteriota archaeon
ATTACTGGGATTTATCTCAACCAGACATCCGGAGTTCGAAATGGGGAGATATCACTCCTTTCCGGTGAGGACTATAATAAGGGCAGTATCCAAAAAATCGGAACCTTACCAAGTGGGGAAGATATATGGCGGGTTCCGACATCTGGTCAGGTAATTGAAGGGTTTATCGTTCTTCAGGCTCTTGGAGATGATGCAGTTATTTTAAAAGCATCTTCTTTTGATAAGAATCCAGGTGACCTTCTCCATGCCAAAATTTTTGTTATGTCTGGTATTGCTCTTGTCTTCTTCATTTTTCTACTGGTCATAGCTCTTACTATCGAAAGGGACTGTATCAGACGGATCGGGAGACTATCCCGGGTCTTAAAAACGATGGAGGATCCCTGTTGCACTCGTAATCCTGCAGGATTGGTATTACCTGGTGATGATGAACTCTCCGAATTATCCCAGGTATTGGTTGATCTGGTCCAAAATATCCTTGATTATAATAAAAAATTGTGTGTAGCCAAGACTGAGGCTGAGTCGGCGAACCGGGCGAAGAGTATCTTTCTTGCAAATATGAGCCATGAGATTCGAACACCGCTCAATGCGATTATTGGGTTCAGCTCACTTCTCATATCTGATGTCACGGATCCAAAACTCATGCGATATGTTAAATCCATAAATTCTGCAGGAAAATCTCTTCTGGCATTAATTAATGATATTCTTGATATTTCAAAGATAGAAGCACATAAACTTGAGTTGTCTGAGGGTCCGACAAATACAGGGAGACTCCTAGACGAGATTGATATGGTTCTTGGAGATCGGGCACGAGAAAAAGGTCTGGAATTTTTTTTAAAGATGCCAGAGCCTGCTCCGGTTCTTATCCTTGATGAAACCAGAATCAGGCAGGTTTTATTTAATCTTGTTGGGAATGCAATAAAGTTCACTGATTCTGGTTCAGTCTCCCTCACTTTGGAAACAAAACCAGAGACTGATTCTTATGTAACAGTTAAATTTCTTGTTAAAGATACGGGAATCGGGGTAACAGTACAGGATCAGGGTCGTATTTTTTCTGCGTTTGAACAACAGGATCCTAATCTGGTAAAGTATTATGGCGGGACCGGTCTCGGGCTTGCTATCAGTAAAAAACTTATAACAAAGATGGGTGGCTCTATTGAACTAGAGAGTGAGGAAGGGGGGGGAAGTCTCTTTTCCGTTCATCTCCCGCATGTGCGGTCTGCAACAGAAACAATCCGTAAAGACAATTCAGAAACAGAGTTCAGGATTGATCATGTTTTTTTACCAGGAAAAGTCCTTGTCGTTGATGATGTGGAGAATAACCGGGTTGTTCTCTCTGATATTCTATATAAACTTGGGCTCAGTCCACTTCTTGCATCTTCTGCAGATGAAGCTATCAGGATTATGGAAACAGAGGACATTGTTCTCATTCTTACTGATCTCAGGATGCCTGGGATGAGTGGGGATGAGCTCCTCAAAGAGGTCAGGATAAAATATCCTCATAAGGTAATTCCGGCCATTGCTGTTACCGCTCTGTCTACTCCGGAGGATGAGGCCGATATTAGCGAATTTAATGCTATTCTTCGAAAACCAATTAATGTAAAGGAAATGGTGGGGGTTCTTGTCCGGTTTCTTCCCTGTGATACCGTCATGAACTCCTCTGATAATCGGCCCCTGTCTGATGACGGCGTGTCGGACCGACTATCAAGAGAGATCTGCATTCTGGCTGAAGAAAAATTTATGTCACGGATACAGCGAATAAGCAGGATGTTCATGCCTCAGGCTGCAGAGGAACTGGCACGTGATATCTCAATATTTGCTGAGATAGAGAGAAGTCAGGTTCTGAAAGATTTAGCCCTTGATATCAGGGATGCTGCAGAGGATTTCGATATCAGAAGAATGAAAGAGATTGCAAAGAGATTTGAGAAATTAACCTCAATAAAGGTGTGAACAGAATGAAATTTTTCAAAAGAATTATTTTTTCCCCATAATCTCTTTTTTTAACTGACTAAATTCTTCTTTATTTATGTGCCCCCGTTCGTATATCGTGATCAGGTTATCTAGTTCGGTCATACGGTTCTCTAAGATCTGATCTCTGTTCTTCTGGACTGGCTGTTTCTCTTCGGGTTTCTGCTCTGCAAGGTTTGGGGTAATCAAGAGTATTCCTATACCTGCTGCAAGAATTATCCAACTGGTTGGGATGGAAAACCCTGCATTCTGCATCATGCTCGAGACTACGGGATCCACTGCACCTCCCATAGATGGAGTAAGTCCTCCTCCAAGTGCCATTTGTGCTACATATCCAAGCCTCGTTCCGGAATAGATGTCAAATGCTGCAGCAATAGCTGCGAGGCCGCCGGTCAGATATAACAGAAAGAATCGACTTGTGTATATTATATATATAGATAACAGGGCGCAAAGGATGAACAGAAATCCGCTCCCGGTCGGGCCATTCATATATCCTATCTGTCCAATAAAGGGAATCGGGAAGAATGTTGCAAGACCACCGATAAACAGGCAGACAGCTCCCAGATATCCGACCCCGGTCGCCAGTGCCCCAAGAGCTGAAGAAGCTACATCCCCGATGCTCATACCATTATCCTCCATATAATTCTCTCACTCTGCATTAGGTTGACTGAATATTAAGGATTCTACTTTCTTAAGGATATTTATATGCATTCATAAGGGGAATAGGTGAATTTTCCCTAATTTAGGCTGAACCCCAGGATCTCTCCATTAATCGGTACCAGATAATTCTCACCGGCAGGTCTTATGTAAATTAAGATCAAGTTGTGATCTTTATGAGAAACCAATATCTCTTTCACTTATGATTGGAGTATGACTTTGCTGCCCTGATTAGTTCCTTCACATATTGCGGCAAAAAATATGCGTGGGTGTATGAGCCCATACTGTTGTGCACATACACTCCGTCCTTCCCTGCAGTTATGCCGGCTCCGCGGCTGAGTTTTATTGCATAGCTCGCATCACGATCAGGATCCAGCCGGGAGTAATGGAACTCGTGACCCCTGATCTCTGTTCCCCTGGGAGCAACAGATGGTCCTCCCTCAGAGGTCCCGATGGTATATCCAAGAGCCTGAAATCGGTTTTCCATATATGCTTCTACAGGGAGAAGATTTACCCACCGTGCTGATGATTCGTTTGAATCAGCTCCTGACAGACCCTGACCAAGATACATCAGTCCACCACATTCTGCATACACTGGCATACCTCTTTCACCGGCTATCCGAATCTGGCTCCTCGCTGGTCCGGTTTCAAGAGCAACAGCATGGAGCTCTGGATAGCCTCCACCGAGATAGAGCAGATCAGCATCAGGAAGGTCATCAGCTATGGGACTGAAGAAGATGAGTTCACCTCCCATGGTTCGAATTTTGTCAAGGTTGTCCTGATAATAAAAACAGAATGCAGGATCATATGCGATTGCTACCTGGACTTTTGCAGTCTTTCTTTCTTCATTCAGTTTTAGTGCGGGAATTGGGGGAGCATGCTCTGCAACTTTAATCAGTCTGGGAATATCACAGTGTTCTTCGATAATATCTGCAAGACTTTCTGGGATTTCACTCTCACCTGCCATATACAGACCAAGATGTCTGCTTGAGATTTGGAGATCATCAGAGGCCGGGATAAAACCGAGTTGATCTATCATCTTTCCCACTTGTAGGAGTTCTTTATGGCGGGCACTTCCCACCATATTCAGGATCACTCCGGCAAGGTAAGTATCAGGATCGTATTTTCTGAATCCTTCAGTGATTGCATGCACACTTCCTGACATCCCTTTTACTGGAATAACCAGAATTACCGGGGCATCAAGCAACCGTGCAATGTGAGCAGAGCTCCCATAACTGGTCCCATCGATCCCGTCAAACATGCCCATAACCCCTTCGATGATAGCCATGTCCGCCCCTATGCAGGATCTAAAAAAAGTCTCCTGGATCTCTTTCTCTCCCATCATAACCGGGTCCAGGTTTCTGGAGACACGGCCACAGATACGGGTGTGATGGCTGGGGTCAATAAAGTCTGGTCCAACTTTGAATGGCTGAACTATCTTTCCTCTTCTGACCATTGCTGCCATCAGACCACGTGCGACAGTAGTCTTTCCGCAATTGCTATGAATCCCTGCAATAACGATGCGGGGGATCTTCCACGTTATCTCAGGTTCTGAAGATATCATGGTTAGAAGAAGTCAGAGAGGGTTGTCCGGGTCGGATCTACATCGGTCCAGCTCCACCCTATCGGTTCGAGAATGCGTGAGAGTGGTAATTTGATGGTTTTTTCAAGCATCAGTTCCAGATCAACTCCGAATTCCGGTGGTACCTGATCTCCATACTCAAAACAGACTACATCAGTCTTTTGATAGTTTCCTGACACTGATTTTATGTATAGTCGTTTGGGCTTACTTCCTTTTCCAAAGTTCATCCCTAAGTGTTCATTTGCGTACTTGGCGCC
>JAZDKH010000529.1:0-3069 GCA_043803325.1 Methanobacteriota archaeon
AAGTATAGAAGTTAAAGCACTATTTTACCTAGGAGACTACACAAATTATGGAGTCGATACAGCGTTAGAACACGCCAAAAGCTTTATGGAAAACTCAGGCTTAGTATATTACTCTCTTCCCGTTTATCCTTTGAATTCCCCAGTTATCATTCTGAAAAGACACTAAACCTTCTTAATCCTCTCATCCTAAACCAGTCTGATATCGGCATTATTGCAAGAACCGATTTTGCATTGCAACAAAAAGAGATCGCCGGTGAAATTTTTATCCTTCTTACCCGGGATTCATATCACTATATTGAGAATCGCATAGCTACAATTATGGAGACTGGGCTATAATGGAACCAGAAAAAAATGCCTTGGGTTCTCTCTTTCTAAATATTCTCCCGGTCGGTGTCTGTATCATCAGGGAAGACTATACTATCTCGAACTGGAATCACACCCTTGAGAACTGGACCGGGATTCATACTTTTGAGGCCTTGGATAAACCGCTTGAAGATGTTGTTCCGGCATTTTCTGACCTTCTGATAAAAGACCGGGTGAATGTAATCTTCAGCGGTGGCGGTCCGGTCATCTTCTCATCCCGCTTTCACCCCCGAATCTTCCCTCTTGCTTCTGATACTCAAAATGAAGGACGGGTTCAGCGAATCTCTATCTCCCCGTTTGAACTTCCGGATGGTGAAGCACAAGCAATGATCGCAGTCGAAGATGTGACCGCTATCACTGATCAGGTTCTCAAATACCGAAAGATCAAGGATCAGATTACATATGAATTAGAAGAGAAAAAGAAGACAGAACGTGCTCTCGCTGTAGCTATCAGCAAATTAAACACCCTTGGATCGATAACCCGTCATGATTTGAACAATATTCTCACTGTTTTTCTCGGATATCTCACCTTTGCCCTGGATGAAAAACCGGAAGGAAAGATTGCCGGGTATCTTGAGAAGATGAAGCAGGCAGCAGGAGTTATGAAGAGTCAGATCGCATTTGCCAAAGACTACCAGGAGATGGGGAACTCACTCCCGACCTGGTTCAGGATCGATGCACTCGTCAGATCTTCTGCAGAAGGGCCGGGATTCTCCGGGATTACCTGGTATGTTGATACACAAGACCTTGAAGTCCTTGCAGATCCTCTCATAGTCAAGGCGATCTATAATCTCTTTGAGAACGCGGTCAGACATGGAGAACATACCACAACAATCAGTGTTACCAGTAAGAAAGTCGAAAATGATATCCTGATCATTATCGCGGATAACGGAAAAGGAGTTTCGATACAGAACAAAAACCGGATATTTAACAGGGGATTCGGATCTAACACCGGTCTTGGGTTGTTCCTTGTCAGGGAGATATTGGGCATCACAGGAATGCAGATCATCGAGACTGGAACAGAAGGAAAAGGAGCACGATTTGAGATCCGGGTGCTTTCAGGTCAGTTTAGATATATGAGTTGTGTATAATACCATACATTCAATGTTGATATTGAATGACAGTCCCATAGTTATCAAAAAATATTTCAGGTATGAAAGACTTCAAAGATAAAAATGACTCGCATATTAATTATCGATGACTCTCTGTTTCAGCGTCGTATCATCAGTGCACCATTGAAAACTGAAGGTTATGAAATTTCTGAAGCAGTCAATGGTAAAGATGGGCTTGCAAAGATAATTGTTGAAAAACCCGATCTGATTATTCTTGATATCCTCATGCCTGAAAAAGATGGATTTGAGGTACTGAAAGAGCTTCAGGAAACACGAAATAAGATTCCAGTTATCATGCTCACGTCTGATGTTCAGGACTCTACGAGAGATGAGTGTCTGGCCTATGGTGCCCAGGCGTTCGTGAATAAACCGGTGAAAGCCACGGATCTCATACCGATCATCACATCTCTTCTTGGCGAAAAATCATGACCACGTTACCCGAACCCGTTCTTGATGGGATAAGAGAACTGGTTAACATAGGTATCGGGCGATCAGCAGGGAGTCTAAATACTCTCACGGGCCATCATGTTACCTTGCATGTTCCTGATATCAGTTTCTTGCGGATAGAGGATCTAAATACCCAGATCACAACTCCATATCCCTTGTTCTCGGTTGTAAATCAGGATTACAGCGGCGCATTTGTCGGCACTACGGTGCTCATGTTTCCGGAGAAGAGTGCTGAAAGTCTGTTTCTTCTTTTAACCGGGGAGGAAGAGAGAAACCAGGAGAATGATGAACTCTGGCAGATGACACTCCTTGAGGTGGGAAATATCATCGTCAATGCGGTCATGGGATCTATAACCAATATTCTTGGAAAAAACCTCACGTTTCATCTTCCTGAGTACCGTGAAGATTCCCTGGAACACCTGGTAGAATCTTCACGGTTTGCAGAATCAAAATATGTTATTGTGGCTCGTTCTACCTTTTCTGTGGTAGACAAAAATATTCAGGGTGAGATCCTTCTTATCCTGGCTGATCAATCAATCGATGTTCTTACTGCCAGTATCAATGAGAAGATGGGAATTGTTGAGGAAAAATAAACAGACTGCATCCGGGGGTTTCTAAAATTCCAATCAGTCAATCGTTTGCCATTTCCCTTCAGGCACCCGGATTTCAAATCTGGCTCCCTCCCCGGGAACTCCACATTCCCGGATGGACAAACCAGTTATCGAGAGGATCTCTTTAGCCAGAAAGAGTCCGATTCCGGTATTCTTCCCGTACCCCTGATAAAAAATGTGCTCCTTCTCTTCTGATGGTACACCCATTCCATTGTCTTCGTATATGAGATATAACTGGCCCTCCCTCTTAACACAGGAGAACCGAATTTTCGATGTAGTATCCCCCCCGTGGCGGATGGTGTTCTCCATTAGAGTGGTGAACACCTTCCTGATAATGGGATCAGCATAGATCTCGAGATCTTCCGGGATCTGGTTTTCAACCCTGATTTCACCAAGGGAAACCTCACCTTTTCCTGATATTATGTTTTGGTGTATCCCCTGCCAGCCACTGGATACGATTCCGAATTTTTCATACTCTCTGGTGAAATCAACAATCTCTTCGATCTGGTCATCAATCTGCCGGGCACGAGAGAGAT
>JAZDKH010000530.1:0-26007 GCA_043803325.1 Methanobacteriota archaeon
GATCAGGGCGATGGTCATAAACCACCACTCCGGTACCCGTGGCAGCATGATCAGAACCTTGTCACCTTTGCCTATTTTGTATTTGAGGAGCATATTGACGATCTGATTCGATCTACGTGAGATGTCACGGAACGTGTAGATCTTTTCAGCACCCTGCTGGTTCGTCCAGATCATTGCAATTTTATTGCGGTCTTTCTTCGCCCATGCATCAACCACATCAAACCCGAAATTGAAATATTCAGGGACCTCTATGCGGAAATTCCGGTAGGTCTCCTCATAGTTCTGCATATTGTGCCTGATAACAGACGGGGAATCGTCAATAAACGGACCAGTTTCGCCACACGGGTATATCCCGAATCCTGACAGTCGACGGAGCTGGCGGATGCAAGCTTCGGTAATCCAGTCAGAACGGGAGATCTGCTTGACATTACACTCCTGATCCACCCGCCGGGTCAGATCATCCTGCATAGATATTGAGTACCGGACCATAGTACCATGTGGTGCAGGTTATGAGATAATTGTTTGGTGCAGAGAGAATAACAATAAGCACCAGATAGATCTCCAGGAGTAGTTCCAGAAAAATTAGGGATAAAAAAAGAGTCGGTTTTATTACGAGAAAACCAAAAAACAGCGATCCAGAACCGGGTTACTACTCTCCTTCCCTGATCATCGTGATCGCGTTCTTCGGACACTCATTCGCACAAATTCCACACCCTTTACAGAATACGAGATCTATCTCATACCTGCTGTCGATTACCCCATCCGGGCAGTACATCGCACACATCCCACAGGCATTACATTTTTCCCTGTCCACTACCGGACGGAACACACGCCAGGTCCCGGTCTTCCCGCATGCACCCTCAATCGGGCGCGAAATAGCCAGACGTTCCCTCATACCACCAGCTCCTCATATGCCATCATGGCAGCGTTCAGATTTCGCTCGTCTGCAAACATCTCTGTTATTGCAGCCCGGGCAGATTCCCGGGAGAAGAGACCCATCTTCGCAAGAGCTCCAATGACCGGAGTATTCAAAATCGGGCTGCCGGCAACCACCAGGTTCATCTTCAAAGCAATTCCGGTAAGGTCTACCAAATAGGTCTGATAGCCTTTTGCTGCGTCAGGGATCAACGGTGCATTGATGAGTACCTTTCCCTCTGGTTTAATCCCGTCAAAGACATTGACCAGGTCGATGATTGAAGGATCAAGCACCACTACAAGGTCAGGTTGGTGTATTTGCGAGTAAATTTTGATGGGTTCATCATCAATTCTGATGAACGAGACGATAGGGGCGCCCCTGCGTTCTGACCCGTAGAACGGTGCGGCTGTTGCATATTTCCCGTCCCTGAACGCTGCAAGTGCCATCAACTTTGCTGCAGTCACTCCTCCCTGACCACCCCGGGAATGAAGCCGAATCTCGTACATCAGATCTTCACCCCGAACCATTCTTCAGTCCCTATCTTCCGGTCACGGACAAACGAGGCGATATCATGATACGTTACTTCCTGCCCGCCAATCCCGGCTATCACATTATAACATTCCTTTCCGGTCTTTGCCCTGATAGAACCGGCAAGAATTCCCCCAAAACCGAACGAGTAGTTCCGATCAATGACCACGAGTTCCCTATCCCCGAGATCAAGTACAGGGAACGGACGGAACCAGCGAACCCGCATTGATCCGGCTTTTATCCCTTCTTTTCGCAGGATGTCAATCGCAACCTCGGCCTCTTTCCCCAGGGTTCCCATTGAGAGGATCAGAACTTCAGCGTCTTCACACCGGTAATCATCAGTCCAGGAGTAGGATCTCCCGAATCTTCGTGCAAACTCTTCTTCAGTCTCACGAATTACCGAAACCGAGTCACGCATTGACCTTTCAATGTCAGCCCGTATCCTGAAAAAATCGACCGAAGAAGTCATACACCCGTATCCGCCCGGATTTTCTGTATCGATCTTATGATCCAGAACCAGGGGAGGGATAAAGTCACCTGCTTTAACCTCCTCAAGCTGCTGGGTGATATGAGTGAGGGAGAAACCATCAAGATTCACCATCACCGGCAGGTACACCCGCCGATCTTCAGCGATCCGAAATGCCATCAGGGTAGCATCATACGCCTCCTGGACGGTCGCCACATAGACCTGCAGCCATCCGGTATCCCGGGCCTGGAGAGAGTCGGTATGTTCAGCCCATATATTCCAGCCTGGTCCTAGGGCACGGTTCGCATTTGCCATAACGATAGGGAGTCTTGCTCCGACAGCCCAGTTCACCATCTCATGCATGTACAGGAGCCCATGAGAACTGGTAGCGGTAAAGGTCCGCACACCAGTGATACTTGCACCGATACAGGCTGCCATTGCAGAGTGCTCACTCTCGACCGGGATATACTGGGCTTTCAGAGTCCCATTGGTCACAAAATTTGCCAGTTGCTCAACAATCTCAGTCTGCGGGGTGATTGGGTACGCAGCAATAACTGCAGGCTTTGCCTCTCTCACCGCTGCCGCTACCGCGTTATTTCCGGTTGATATGGTCAGCATGTACCATCAGCCTCCAGTTTGAGAAGACGCAGATTTCTCTCCATCGATTGCCTGATCTCAATGATTTGCGCCTCTTTCAGTCCTGAGAACCGCCCCTGCATCTTCAGATACTCTTCGAGGGGAGCAGGTTTCAGCATCGCTGCCTTGGTCTGGCCGGAGAGGGTGAGGGTGTCATACTCACGCTCATACATTGCCCATATCCCGGTCCTGACGGCAAGTTTTCCAACCTCAATAGTCTTTGAGGCGTCATATCGCCATCCTGGCGGGCAGGGGGCAAGGATATGCATAAACTTTGGTCCTTTGATAGAGAGGGCCTTCTCTACTTTCCTGAACAGATCCTGGGGATACGCACTGCACCCGGTCGCCATATAGGGGAGGTGGTGAGCCGCGATGATCCGGTCAAGATCCTTCTTGCCGTGGATCTTCCCTCCTGGTGTAGTAGTGGTCCGCGCCCCTATCGGAGTCGAGCCCGACCGCTGCATCCCGGTGTTCCCATATGCTTCATTGTCATAACAGATGTACAGGAAGTTGGTACCCCGTTCAAGTGCTCCGGAAAGAGCCTGGATCCCGATATCCACTGTCCCGCCATCCCCGGCATATGCGATAACATTCGTCTTCTTTCCCAGTTCTTCAAATGCCGCTGCCATGCCGGATGCAACCGCTGCTGCTGCTGCAAATGCTACATTGTAGACGGGAACGCCAAATGATGTGTTCGGATACACACCCTGAAGCACCGAGGTGCAACAGGCAGGAACCACCAGTACGGTGTCCGGACCTGCCGCCTTCAGGACGTGCCTGAGGATCAGGTCCGAACTACACCCTGCACAAGCAGAGGTGCATTTATTGATATATTCGGTATCTGGAACCGTAGACATGAGAGTGACTACCGTTTGTCTCCCATGATAAATAATGATAGTTTCATTTGACATCGATGAAGACGGCACTCTGATACGAGTCAAAGATCAATACCGAACATGAAGAACCATGGTATGGAGATCTGAAATGGCAGGCAGAACGCAGAGGAGGAAAGATAGGTGAAGGATATCAGAGATGGAAGAATGCACCACCACCGACTTCTGATAAGTCTCGGAATCATCATACTGGTGGTCATCGGTATTCTGACTGCCGTGATCTTGACTCTTACCCTCATCCCTGATCAACCCGGGATTTCCGGAGCAGTATATCCATATACAACAACATTCAGGGTTTCTCTTCCCGAAGGAGAGATCGTGCAGGTGGGTACCCTTGAGATCCTTGCCCTCAGGACCGGTGACACCATGGCACTCAGAATCGGTGATCGGCGGGAAGAGATGGATCTTGGAGAAAAGAGAGAGGTTGCAGATCGGACCGTTACCGTGAAGACATTAGGACAGACCGCATTTCAGACCGGATACCGACTCTGGGTGACATGGACCGGCATGGAAGGGAAGTCTGCCATCTTCAAAGTAACACTCATGAGCAGCAGGCAGATTCCAGACTGGCTCATCAGCCGCGTAATACCTGCAGATATCCAGGTAACCCCTGCCTGAACACTCATTCATCAGGAGATTGAGTACAATCAGGTCATTTTTTCTTATCAATACAGAAAAAATCCCTGCAATGAGCCGGCCGCATGTCATAGATGAGACAGGAGAAGGTTTTCTCTTTACCCTGTGTAAGAAACGGGCAGGCCTTTGGATATCTGAACATAAAGGATCGATCATACATCAGGCGCATATCCTGTTCAGATACTGTTACTTCGAACTGTTCTCTCGTTAACAAACACTGGCACGGGATTCTTCCGTTGCGGGACCGGGTCCCGGTGATCATATACGGACGCATATTCAGACAACACTTTCCGCAACACGAGCAGCCCTCTTCGGGTTTCATAACCGTGCCTTATGAGCCTTCATCACTATCGTCTGCCGATGATCTGCGTACGCCGTGATCGCTTCAAGAAACTGCACCCCATACCGTGATACCTTGTGCTCCCCGACCCCGTAGATGGTGAGGAGTTCCCCCCTTGTCCGTGGAAGCCGGGTCGCCATCTCTTTGAGGGTCCGGTTTGGAAAGATCTGAAATGGGGGTACATCCTCGTCATCAGCAATCGTCTTCCTGATATCACGCAGGATTTCATACAGATTTGAGCTGTACACCGGTTCCTCCTCTCTGACAGAACCAGGTGTTAAAACAGCCTGGAAATCCGGCTCTCCGATCATAACAGGGATTTTTCCGTCCAGAGCCTCACGGGTCCGGGCGTTAGATCTGACAACCGGGTACTTCATTCCGAATGAGGTGAGGTACCCGCAATAGATCAACTCACGTATCCAGAAAAGCCACTGCCGTTTCCGATGTGGTTTTCCGATCCCAAAACTTGCCAGTTTATCATGCCCGTTCCCGCTGATCTTCTCATCCACTGAACCGGACAGAATATCTGCAAGATACGAGACCCCGTAATTCTCAGATAACTCTAAGGCGCAGGAAGTAATGGTCTTCAGAACCTCCATACCATCCATCGTCTTTCTGCCAGATGCGCAATTATCACAGCCACCACAGTTGGGTTCATGGTAGCCTTCTCCAAAGTAGGTGAGAAGGACTGCACGACGACAGGCGTGAGTCTCACAGAACCCGACCATATCCTGAAGTTTCTTTATCGCGACCTGTTTTTCTACCCCGTCCCCCATCTGATCGATGAAATAAGAAATTTTTTTGGAATCCCCCCGACTGTATAACAACAGACACTCAGCCGGATCCCCGTCCCTTCCTGCCCGACCGGTCTCCTGGTAATAGTGCTCAAGATTTTTGGGAAGATCATAGTGAACGACAAACCTGACATCTGGTTTGTTAATCCCCATCCCGAACGCAACCGTGGCTACAATAATCCGGGTCTGATCGCGCAAAAACCGATCTTGCACAGCATGACGTTCTGCAGGAGGAATATCAGCATGGTACGCAGCCGCAGAAAATCCATTCTTCCGGAGTGTACCGGTGAGATCTTCCACCTGCTTTTTGGAGAAACAGTAGATAATTCCGGATTCCCCTTTATGACGTTTCAGAAGCGAAACCACCTGCGTATCAGGCCCCTCTTTCTTCTCGATGATATAGGAGAGGTTTTCCCGGTCAAAACTCCCGATAAACACTGCCGGATCCTTCAGATTCAACTCATTGATGATATCAGCTCTCACTGACGGGGTAGCAGTCGCGGTCAGTGCTATGATCGGGACATCAGGAAACGTCTCTTTAATGATAGAAACCCGCCTGTACTCAGGCCTGAATTCATGCCCCCATTGCGAGATACAATGAGCCTCATCCACGGCGACAAGGCTCGGTTTTACTTCAGAGAGGAATGATATAAATGATGGTTGTACAAGCCGTTCCGGGGATATGTACAGGATGCGGAGACTACCTGATCTGATCGCCTCTTCAACCTCACGTTTCTGCTGCATCCCCTGAGTACTATTCAAAAATGCGGCAGGGATGCCGATCTCACGGAGACCATCAACCTGATCCTTCATCAAAGAGATGAGAGGGGATACAACTACACAGAGTCCTTCACGAATCATCGCAGGGATCTGATAGCAGACCGATTTGCCTCCGCCGGTGGCGATGACCGCAAGAACATCCCTGCCCCTGATGACTTCCCTGATTATCTCGCCCTGTTGAGGTCTGAATGAGGGGTAACCAAACCAGCGTTTCAGGACGAACTCAGGAGTGAGGGTGGACATCTTTCATCTTTATACGCCTGCATGCCGGATAACTGCACCCCTGGCCATCATTCCAAGCTCATCCCCATAGTATGTCAGACCACCTCCCTGCATTCCAGGATCACCTGATTATGAACGAAAGATTCATGCGTATATACCCTGATACGATTAGCAGGCAGAGACTCTGGCAGTCACCATCCGAATGATGATGTCAACCCACATTGGTGAGGTAAAAAGGAGGAAATATGGGAGCATTTTTGGTAGATAATGAGATGGAAGAGGAGCACCCTGATACAAATATTGGAACCCAGATCAAGAAGCGAATCCGTGCAGGTGCGAAGACTGCAGGGAGTCTGCAGGTTGTGGAGTTCATACTGGGGAATGAACTCTTCGCGATAGACCTATTCGACACAAGGGAAGTTATTAACTATACCGAAATAACCCCGCTTCCGAACACGCCATCTTTCATTAAAGGAATCATTGACCTGAGGGGAGTGATCTCTACTATCATCGATCTCAAAGAGATGATGAATATTACCAAGGAAGCAGAGGGTAAGAAAAAATCCCGTATTATTGTCCTGGATCAGAGTGTTTCACAGAAGATGATCGGCGTTTTGGTTGATGATGTTCTGGCGGTCACCACCTACGCAGATGATGATATCGATAAGGATGCCCACGCCTCTCGGAATACCGAACGGGATATTCTCGGAATCATTCGAAAGAAGACCAAGACTGCTGACCGGGATAAGAGTGAACTGATCATCTGGCTTGATATCAAGACGATGATCAAACGAGTAGAACGGGATTTATAATCCCTGTTTTCTCTGATAAGAACCTTGGATCGGGATTACATCAGATATGGCTCTGAAGGGGACCAGAAAGACCTGTAGGTTTCACCTCCAACCTTTCTGCAGGGACTCTTCAGCCTTCAGGGTTTGAGAAGTGTATGGACCCGTGCCATTACATAATGATGAGCGGCAGACTCTTTGTGAAGTCGTATTGTCCTGTTCTGAGCAGGCAATGGTTCCCAGACGAGATGATCGTCAACGTCCCAGAGGATGAGCCCTTCAGGGGAAGCAGGTCTTACTTTATTTTTACATCTTCCAGAGAGGAGGATCCTGATATACTCAGGAGTGATCTGATGTTCTGATACATCGAACAGTGCTGTCGCAATACATCGTACCATATGCCAGAGGAAACTCGGTGCAGTCACATCAAACCAGCAACAGTCATCCCGTCCAAATACTGCCAGAGAAATGACCTCCCGCTCCGGGATTTTTCCCGGTTCTATCCTCGCAAAGCAGGAGAAGTCATGCGTCCCAATGAAGAGAGGGGCGACATTCTGCATAGCCGCAATGTCCGGAGGTTTGTATGCAAAAATGTACCGATATGTCCGTGAGATCAGATCATACCGGGGGGAGTAGGAGTCCGGCACCTCGCAGACACTTTTTACCCAGATATCAGGAGGTAACTGACCGGGAAATGCTCTTCTTGCCCGGTCAGGGTACAGAGTAGAGAATGCAACAATTTGACACCGTGCATGAACCCCGCGATCCGTCCTGCCTGAGAAGACCAGATGAGCAGAACCCGGGTGTTCGAATAATCCGGCGCGAATGCAGGCGTCCCGTATTTCTCCTTCAACCGTCCGTTTATCAGGCTGATACTGGGAACCATAAAACCCACCCCCCATATACCCAATCCTGAATGCTAGCCTTACCTCGTGATCCTGCCTTTGAGCTTGCGCCATGAGTTCCTGAGAGATTGTTTCGTATAGGTTCGCACCGGAGTTCTCCTCCCGAGAGGTCTTGTTTTTCCATTCCGGATCGCTTCGAGGACACTTCCGATGTTTCTGTCCGCATCGATCAATGTTTTGCCGTACCCGATATACCGGCAATGATGTGCATCACTCCCTGCAATCATCGGCTTTCCCAGTCTGCGAGCCCAACGAAAAGCACGACGGTTTGCACCACCAAGAATATACCGGCTATTAAAGACCTCTATCGCGTCTGCTTCTAACAACGCTTCTTTCATCTTCAGCCCAACACCATGGCGATATCGATGAAACGGATGGGGGAGGATAGCAATACCCCCCAGGGAGTGAGCGAGGGTGATCGTCTCAAGTACATCCAGACCTTTTGGTATGGGACCAGAAGCACCCAGAACAAGGAGATGACCCTGCAGAGTAGTCACCTCAACGCCGGGTATAATCAGAATGTCCCCAGGAGGAAGTTCGGCTGCAATCCTGCACCCCTCCGTGGTATCATGATCTGTGATCGCAATCACATCTAGACCCGCTGCACGCGCTGCGGTAAGGACTTCGGCAACCTGGCTTTCACCGTCCCCGGAACAGGCAGTGTGGACGTGAAGATCGGCAGATAACATCACTAGTACTATAGGTTATCCTCTGCAGTAATTAAGGAAGGATGATGAGAATACTCCTCCCCACCGGGAGGACAACTGAGGGACTTGTCGTGCAGGCTGCCTGCGGATATGATGCCACGGTAGTGGTCACCGGAGAACTGGCCTCTTTTCTCACCCCCGGAGAACTTCGCTCTCTTATTCGGAAGGGATCCTATGATATGGTGATAACGTCAGGGATGTGCACCGCATCCTTTCATCAGGTTGAGGAGGAGACTGGAGTGCCTATCTACCGGGGCCCCCGGCATGCTGCCGATCTGCGGATGGTCCTTGCTCAGATAGATTCAATCGAACTCTCACGGGATATCCCGGCTGATGAGCTTCTTACTTATCAGAGGTATGAGGAGGCAGTGAGGAGACTTCGGCATCTTGAGGATGAGGCAACCCCGGAATTCACCCTCAGGGGAGTGAAGATCGGCGGTGGTTCCCGAATGAAAGTCCTCGCAGAGATTATGGATGCGCATCATCATCCCGCAATAAGAGACCAGGTCATCAGATTCTTTGCAGATGGGGCAGATATCGTGGATCTCGGATTTGGGTTTGATGCAACCCCAGAAGAGGTGTCCAAAGTATTTGCTGAAGTTGCTGACCTCCCCGGACCGCTGGCGGTAGACAGCCAGAACCCGGATCTCATACGTGCAGCATTTCCCCGGGCAGATCTCGTCCTCTCTCTTCATGCACGCAATATGAACCGGGCCGGACCACTGGTCAGAACACATGGAGCCGCAGCAGTGATCGTTCCTGACGGCAGTACCCTTGAAGAAGCCCTGAATATGGCAAAAAGCCACGGAATACAAGACCTTATCGCAGATCCCCTGCTTCAACCCGCTGGTTCGGGTCTTATCAGATCTCTTACAGGATTCACCGATTCCTCCTGCCCACTCTTTTTTGGGGCAGGAAACGTGACAGAACTTATTGACGCCGACTCTGTCGGGGTGAATGCCCTTCTTGCCACGATGGCACATGAACTCCAGGCAGCAGTCATCTTCTGCAGTGAGCACAGTGACAAAACACGAGGTGCGGTTGCAGAGATGCGAAGGGCTACTGAGATGATGGCCCTTCTCGGAGACAGGCCATATCCAAAGGATCTCGGGATTGATCTCCTCTGTATCAAAGAGAAACGGAGACGAAGAGAGCCACCCCTTGAATATACGATCATATCAGAAGCAGATTCCATGCCAGATGAACTGGATTATGATCCGCGCGGAAACTTCAGGATCGGTATCGAGGATGGGTGGATCGTAGCGGTAAGAGACAACGTAGCGATAAAAGGCAGAAGATGGCAGGATGTTCTCTATACACTCCTCCACCAGGATGCAGTCTCTCTTCTCGATCATGCCGGATATCTGGGGCGTGAACTCTACAAGGCTGAACTGGCGATCAGATATGACCGGAGCTTTGAGCAGGACGGGCAGTTCTGATCTCATACCCTGATAAGAGAATAATCCATGAGGGATGAACTCCAACATTAGTGCCAGCTGATACCCGGACAACTCATGAATATTATTGAATCCGGCATAATTATTTGGAGGAGATGGTCCATCTATTTGAGACAATTCAAAAAATGGTTGAAATGCATATTCCATCATCAAAAAATATCGAGCAGAGGGATTTCATCCAATACCCTCAACCTTCTCCTGACCATGGGGAGGGAATCACACCCCCGGGAGTTTGCAGCACTTTTAGGGTCAGAAGAAGGAGTGATCCGTGAGGTTGATATCATACCAGGTACGATTGGTGGATCACAGAGTGCTTCTGTCCTCTTTGACATGATACCCATCAACCTGGGCTATGTGGGCAGTGCACACAGCCACCCTAGCGGGGTGATCCGGCCATCAGAGGCAGATATCGGATTTTTCTCACGTGCTGGATCATATCATATTATTGTTGGATATCCCTATGAACACGAAAACTGGGGGTGTTTTCACTCAGATGGTTCGCGGATTGAACTCCCGGTGATCTCAGATGATTAAGCCTTCAACAGGAAAAATACGGGTAGTCGCAACCGGAACCTTTGACCTGCTCCATCCCGGTCATCTCTGGTATCTTGGAGAATCAGCAAAACTCGGGGATGAACTCTGGGTCATCGTTGCACGTGATGATAATGTCAGGCATAAACCAAAACCGATCATCCCTGAGGAGCAGCGGGTGATCATGGTCGGTGCCCTCAAAGTTGTGACCAGAGCACTCCTTGGTGACCGGGAAGATATGTTCCGCCCGATTGTCGAGATTCAACCAGATATTATCACCCTTGGGTTCAACCAGCACTTTCAGGAAGAGCGGCTCTGCCCTGCACTCGCAAACCATGGCCTCAATGTAAACGTGGTCAGGATCGGGGAGTATACCGGATCACCATACACCAGCTCACGCAGAATGGTCCAGGAGATACTGGCCAGATCCCCGAATCACCCCTGACCCGTCATGCTGATCGCCTGTCATCTCTTTTTTGGAACGCTCCTCGGCATGGCATTGGGGGAGTACTGGAGCAGCAAAAAGGTTATCTACGCCTGTATATTCGGATCCCTGCTTCCTGATCTGATCGACAAACCTTTTGGGATCCTGATCCTGCCAGGTGTACAGGACGGACGGATGATCTGCCATTCTTTTATCGGAATTTTTTGCATCATGGCTATTGTCTGGTTCCTTTTTCGGGATCAATTCATAGCCCTCGCTATCGGGGCAGGAGTCATTCTACACCAGGTCCTGGATACCATGTGGCTGACTCCGGAGAACTGGTTCTTCCCACTCTTCGGACCGTTTCCGATCCATGATAATTACCGGTACTTTGAAACAGGGTTCCTCCGGGAACTCACCACCCCGTCAGAGTGGCTGTTTCTTGCAGGAGCCCTCATTCTTCTGGTCATGATCAGGAGTGATAGGACAGATATGAGAATGCTGTCAATTGCGGCCGCTATGGGTATCCTGGCGGTTATCTCCCTCATTCTGGGTTCCTGAAAGAGCGAGAGGTATCGGACAGGGTAACACCCTGATGATATCATGAAGATCGGTGACAATGACCGATGCCTTCTCAAGCATCAGGTTCACTCGTTCATCCGTACCAACCATCCTGAAATCAGTTCGTATCGCGATCACCGGGATACCCTTTGCATATGCATATCCCATCTCCCAGGCAGTCCCAGAATCAGCATCAGCCCCGTCAATGACGGCAACAACCAGATCTGAGGCATTAAGTGCCGCATAATTCGCATTAAATATCTCCTGGTGCACATCCTCTCCCCGACCAGCATCGGTATCCCCAACCTCTTGGGGAAGATACACTTCGTATGCATAGGATCGGAGAAACTCTGCAATCCTGATATTCCAGGCGCGTTCTCCCTCAGAGAAGAGTGGACCTGCGAGATATACCCGAAATGCTGCAACGGCACAGACATCATATGCAGGTATATCTGAAAATCGATCCAGGAAGAACCCCCGCCCCTCTGCTCGCAATTCCGGAGACTTCCAGTTCCTATTCACCCCGCAGGTCGGTGATGAGTCAACCCCGACCATACAGAAAGGTGCACCAAAATCGGCCATCATCGTCCTGACATCCTCCTCAAGCAGATCAACCAGAGTTGTAAATCCGGGAGTGTCAAGCCGCTCAGAAAAGGTTCCAGGCTGACGATTCTGACCAAGATACCGGGTCTCCGGGCAGGGGAGGAACCGTATATCGATTCCAAATAAGTGACATCTGAGCAGGGCCTGTTCATAAGCCTCACGGTCGTGATCATGGGTTATCCCTTGAGCCCGGAGTTCCGGGTCCCTGATGCAGGGGCAGAAGAGAAGGTACATTATTATCTCATATCAGGTGCAGTCATGATAGATGATTCCCCTCCTGGCATACCGGGACAACACCTGTGATCCAAAGAAATGTACGATGAAGAAACTTGAACGGGCAGGGATGGTCAGGATATGTACCCGGCTCACGCACATTCCCCGCAGTAGTCTGATACTGGATCCGACTGCAGAACAGGCACTCTCCCCTGCTGATCGGGAGAGGACGAAGAGCATCACTGCTCTGGACTGCTCCTGGGCGGTGCTTGATACCAGTATCGTAAAGTCATGGAGATACAAACGGGCACTTCCCTATCTCGTCGCTGCAAATCCGGTTAATTTTGGAAAACCCTTTAAACTTACCTCAATCGAAGCGATGGCAGCAACGCTCTGTATCCTCGGCGAGGAAGAAGAGGCAAGAGAGATACTGAGCAAGGTCTCCTGGGGCATCAGGTTCATAGAACTGAACAAGGAACCACTCGATGCCTACGCTCTTGCTGCAGATAGCACCGAGGTGATACAGATACAGGGTGAATTCTTCTAACCTTTGTCCCGTCAGGATCGGTTATAGCTTTTTCTTCCTGCAGACTGAATGTAGATAAGAGGCTGGGTAAGCGTCCATACCAATAATTATGGGAATCAGAGACTGGCTGAGTGGATCTGACACAAATCAGAGTGACGGGTACTGTCAGAAAGGGGAGAGTCAACTTGCCAGAGAGAAGTTTGAAGCAGCCATTCAGACCTTCAACCGGGGACTTGAACTTGACCGGGGGAACGCGGGATGCTGGAACGGGATGGGGAAGGCATATTCGGCCTTGGAACGGTACGATCGAGCGTTAGACTGCTTCAACCGGGCACTGGAGATTACCCCTGAGCACCTGGAAGCTATCACCAATAAAGCCGGTGCACTACGAAATCTCGCCCGCAAGAGTCAGGATGCACTCAAATGCCTGGAAGCTATTGAGTACTGTAACCGTGCTCTGAAGATAAAACCTGATTACCCCCCGGCATTTCATGAGAAAGGGATGGCACTCTGGGTTCTGGGAAAACGTGATGATGCCATCTCATTCTTTGAACTGGCACGGAAATTTGATCCTGCGTATACCTACCCCTGGGATCTCAAAGGCCGGTACCTGTATGATCTCCGCAAATATCATGAATCAATCGAGTGCTATGAGCAAGCCCTGAAGACGAGACCTCATGATCCTGATATCCTGTATGGAGAGGGGAGATCTCTGATGAAAGTGGGAGCATACCAGAATGCAATCTCATGTTTTCAGCGATGCCTCAAAGAACGACCGAAGTTTGCCTCTGCCTGGCTGCTTCTTGGAAACTCCTATAAAGTCCTCCAACAGTATAGTTCCGCCATCGAGGCCTATGAAACCGCGATGGAACTCGATCCAGGGAGCACAAAATATCAGAAGAACATCGCAGATGTGTACCTGGTGATGGGTAACCGGGCTCTCTATAAAGAGGGCAAATATCAGGAAGCACTCCAGTTCTACGACCGGACCATCAGAATGATCCCGAATCACATCAATGCCTGGTTCTCAAAGGGGGTAGCGTACCGGAAACTGGGAGCATATCGGAATGCGACAACCTGTTTTCTCAGAGTTGTTGAGATAGATCCCCAGAATGCCCATGCATATTTCGAGATGGGCCAGCTCCTTGAGAAGAGTGGAAATATGGAAGAAGCTACCAGGTGCTATCTTGAAACCATCAGGAGTGATCCCTCACACACTGAAGCGATGTACAATCTCGGAAACCTCCTCATTGAGATCGGTGATTATAAAAGTGCTATCCTGTACTTTGACCAGATCATAGAGAAAAAATCTGATTCATCTGTTGCCTGGTATGCGAAAGGAAAGGCTCTTCAAAAGAATGGACAGAGCCAGGATGCCGAGCGGTGCTTTGAACGGGCAGGCAAGCTTGCAGCATCTCAGTAACAAATAGCAGATATCAGATATCAAATCCTAGTTTATTCGGTGCCGGAACCACTTGGGGACCATTAAATTCAGGGTTTCCAAGAATGTACTCAATTATCAGTTCAGCAAATCGTTTCCCATCATTGGAATCTCTCGCAGTCACAATCCTGTCAAGGAAAACTACTGGTTTATCCTCAAACCTCACATCTGCCTTGAGCATCTCCCTAATAGGCGGCCCATTTATCACTGTTGCCGGTCTTTTTTTCAGAATGCCGGCCCTGGCCAGAACAACCGGAGAGGTACTTATTGCTCCGATAACCTTCCGCCGTATTCTGAAGATCTTCACCAGTTCAAGGAGATCCACACTGTTCCAGAAATGTGCCTGACCCCCATGACCCCCGAGAATAGCAATGGCATCAAACTCTCCATCAAGGCGCAGAATCACCTCTTCAAAACTGAGCGGAACGTAGACTCGCCCTCCAAGTGTTCCTTTTGCATATCCTGCCTGCCCGGATGCGAACTCATATTCTGCTTTATTATAATCAAATACTGAGATAACGAGGGATAACTCTGTATCATGATATCCGGTCGGGGGGACAGCGATCAAAATCTTCATATCGTGATTGATCAGGATTGGATATCAGATCGTATAGGCATGCCGGAGAACACCCGAGCAAGAAAGGAAAAAGAGAAGAAAGACCCTTCAGCCTTATTCAGGTCAGGCCTTTCTCATCAGGGTCGTATCAAACCTTCATACATGGTATGAAAGAGTATCCGTTACCATAATCCTGCATGTTCTACAACTAATGGGTTCCCTATCGGAACCTCATCTAATTCAGGGAATGCCGGGAGCGTTGTGGTAGTATTTATTGCCGGGATCTGATCTTTGAAGAGGGTTAACGCTTTGCCTGCTTCATCATAGTACGATTTAGCGGTATCGTATTTTTCCTTTCCATCTGAAATAGACGCATGGGAGGTCCGCTGGGACACAGATTCCTCATAGTACTCCCGTGCCTGAGAGAGGTAATACAGGAATGCATCAATATAGTTTGCAGTATCATAGAAGTCAGGGTTGACATTTTTCATGGTCAGACCCATATAAGTGCTTTTTGCCCATTTGGGTCCATCACTCATGATGAAATAATGCCCTTTTGATTCTTCTTTTAGATCAGTCTGATTGGGAATCACATCCACATTATCCTCTATCCATCGGGTAATGGTGGTGATAACTTCCTGATCCTGGTATGGTTTGTTAGTATTCGGGGCATTTTGAGCAAACACCAGCGGGTACTTCAACCCATCAAGGAGCTCACCGGACCCTATATCATCAACAGGGGCCGGGTCATTCCTATCAGGCAGGGTATACAGCGTCACTTTCGGGTATCGATCTGCGATGAGAGCCCACCAATTTGAGGCGGTCATGTAATATATCGAAGCGAGATCATAATATTCAGACCCATCCGTTGTCGCTGATACTGATTTTTTCTTATCTAAAAAATTCTCATATGCTTCTCCGGTCTTGTCGGTGTAGTACAAAAATGCCAGGATATTATTCGCGACATCATAGTTCTCAGGGCTTACACTCATCCCCCTGACTGAACTATATGCACCGTGCACCTTCATCAGCTGGCTTTCAATCGGAACAGTCCTGTTCGAGAGGCTTTTTATGACTGGATCTACTTCTGTAAAGAAGGCATCATCCTGATACACCGCTCCCTCTGCGGGAGCTTTCAATTCAGCCGGGAGCGGTTCGAGAACCAAATCTGCTGCCGACACCGCGGTCTGCAGACCTGTCACCATGAGACAGGTCAGCACGACAACCACGAGAAGTACTTTCTTCATCTCTCAGAGGTTCTGGATAAATGCGCAAATACTTTCTGGTTCTGTTAATAGCCGGATGATTTACCTGAAGAGAGGGGGATATGCGCAATTGATTTACCCGTGCAACCTAATAATTTCCATTAGAGGGTGCATATGGCAGAAGAGGAGCAAGTGAAAGCTATCCTGGCAGGGGTAGATGTATGGAACACGTGGAAAGAGCAAAATCCCCGCAAACGTCCTGACTTGCGGGGTGCTCAGCTCACCGGACTGAACCTCGAAGGGATTAACCTGAACGGAGCAAGGCTTGATGAGGCAGACTTTGAGGCTTCTAATTTGAAAAAAGCTAATTTTGCCGGGGCAAGTCTCGTCCGGGCAAATCTGAGTAATACCGATCTGAGTGAGGCGATACTCATCAATGCAGACCTGACCAGGGCCCGCCTCACGAACATCAAAGCAACCCGCGCAGATTTCAGGGGAGCAAACCTTACCGGTGCAGACATCAGAAAGGTAACGAGGGGATAGAGGAGATCACCTGATCTGATACAAGGTAGACCGTTCTCTAAGTTCTCTGCCGATATCAGCACATATATACCGCATCTCCTCTGGTGTGAAGATATCAGATACATCAGCCCCTGCATCTCCGGTCACATCATCAATATACATAGTACCTGAAAGATCATCTGCCCCTGCCAGAAGACCCATCTGACTCATTTTTATCCCAATCTTCGGCCAGGACACCTGAATATGATCGATATTATCAAGATAGAGGCGACAGACAGCAGTGGTAACAAGATCATCTCTGCCAGTCGGACCGAAACTGACAAGACCCTTCTGATGAAGTGGAGTTTTCCCATGGATATATGAGAGAAGTACCATCTCGGTGAACCCACCAGTATCATCCTGGATACCTCGAATCCGATCCAGATGAGCTGCCCGATCATGCCCTGTCTCGGTTGAGCCATACATGATAGTTGCTGAACTGCGGAGGCCGCCCATATGGGCGGCACGGATGATCTCTTCCCACCGTTCGGTTCTCACCTTTACCGGGCAGATAACAT
This sequence comes from Methanobacteriota archaeon, assembly GCA_043803325.1. Classification (GTDB taxonomy): domain Archaea; phylum Halobacteriota; class Methanomicrobia; order Methanomicrobiales; family Methanospirillaceae; genus Methanospirillum. The sequence continues at coordinate 17,208 of JAZDKH010000530.1, forward strand.
CCCGAACCTCATCAACCAGGACTTCAGCAGCGGTCCCCTGCATACTTCCAAGGCCCCCCTGTTTCAGATGAACTATGACCTCTTCGGGCTCCATGTGATCCTGCTGCGATATCCAGTCCACCTCATCAGGAGAGTAGGCATGAATATGGACCCCTGGATACACCTCATGTGCCCATTCCATAAATAAGAGATAATCCTTCAGCATGAAATCCGGGTGTACTCCTGAGAGGAAACAGATCTCAGAGACACCTCTGTTTTTTGCTTCCCTGACCTGCTTCTGCACTTCATCCTTTCCAAACCGGTAGGCATCTGGTGCGGTCTTTTTTCTGCCAAATCCACAGAACCCACAGAGGTTCTTGCAGATATTGGTGATATGAACATTCTGATTTCGAACAAAGGTGACTGTATTGCCTATTTTTCGCTCGCGCATCTCATCTGCAGCGGAAAAGAGCGTATACAATTCTCGGCCCGTGACAGAAAAGAGATAGGCCCCTTCTTCCGGAGTGAGCCGGTGGCCTTCAAGGGTGTCTGAAAGGAGGGTTTTAAGGTTCATATGAACACCTGTCATTTTTTCTTTGAAGATCCGGACTCATTCTTACTCTGACGACGGAGATAGAGTTCATGCAGGATCATAAAAAACACTACGATGATGATGACCGGGACGATGTTGAGCGGAAGATACCCGACGAGCGGAACCGCATATATTGCCTTGCCTACGATCCACTCCGGTTTTACCGGTTGGATGGGAGAGCCGAGACCCCGGTAGTTGTTCCCAAATCCGGTCTGATCGATGACCGGGTTATTATCTCCCTTCGTAATGTATCCGGCATGGGGGGCGATATACTGCTTCGTCTCTATCTTACCAGTCTTGTCCATCTCACGGTATGTGATATTCGTGGGACCCGCTTCTACCCAGTAGAGAGCGCGGTGGATGATCGGATGGAGATCAGTATTCCCGTTCGGTCGGTATATGATCACATCGCCGGGCAAACTAAACTTCTCATATCCTGAAACATCTCCTTCAGCCATACTCTGGAGTGGACTGAGTCGATCACTGGCCATCACAAGGACCAGATCCCCCACATTCATATGGGGCACCATACTTTCAGACTCGATAGTGACGATCGCCGGCCATGTCCCGCATACCAGGAAGAGGAAAAGAACAATGACACCAACGGTGACCAGCACCGATGCGATCTCACGTACTGCAGACGGGATCTGTTCCTCACTCTGCCAGAATTTTTTTATCTTTGATTTAAGAGGCTCTTTGCCGGACTTGGCTGCCATGGTGTTAGTAAGATAGGTTCCTATTGAGGGATAATTAATACTGAAGGTACTATCTGAATCCAAGGGTATGATAGTTATATCAGCTGGATTTTTACTGCCAAGTCAGGTTACTGCGCCTGACATCAGATAATGTAGTTCTCCTCTCCTGACCAATATGTACATTACCGATGTGTTCATCGACCCCCTCTCATAATCCTCACCATCTTGTACCGGTATCCCGACCGGAGGGAGGATAGTGAACACCGCTACGATCGTAGAGCGTTTTCTGGAGACAAAACTTCAGGTTCATCCTGATGTGGTCAGGTACATCAGAGAACAGAATGATGACGGGCTCATCGACCGAATCATCTCTGCGATTCCACGGGATTGCCTTGTTGTCTCACTCAGGCACCTTCCCGGAGCTGCCCCGGTCCGGGATGGGGTCAGGTTTCTTAGTGATCCGTCTCTGGAAGTTATTTCAGGGAGAAAAGGATCCAGCCGTCCGGCCGGGAAGGTTGAGGACTATGTCTCATACTTCCATGACCGGTATAGCCGTCTGTCAGGGATGGTCCGGGGCCGGTGCAGTCCAATACCAATAGAGGCCTTGAAACGCAACCCCCGGTACCGGTCAGAAGAGTTTGCAGTCACCGGGATGGTAGTTGAGGCACGCAGCACTGGAAAGGGGCACCGCCTGATTGAGATAGAGGATCCAACCGGATCAATCAGTATCCTCTTCAATAAGGATCGGGACGATTTTGATGAGGCTGAACGGATCGTCCCGGACGAGGTCATCGGGGTGCGAGGTACCCTCTCTCCTGAAGGGACCCTCATGTTCTCAGATCAACTCTTCAGACCAGATATCCCTTTCACTTATTCACCATATATGAGTGATAGAAAAGGGTATGCTGCCCTGATATCAGATATCCATGTCGGATCTGATACTTTTCTTGAGGACGCATGGGGGAGGTTTGCAGATTGGCTCTCTGAAAGTGATATATCCTATCTTCTGGTCGCGGGAGATCTGGTGGACGGGATCGGTATCTATCCGGGTCAGGAGAAAGAACTTACTATTCCGAACATCTATGGCCAATATGAAGAACTCGGGCGTATGCTCGCCGATATCCCATCACGAATCAAAATAGTACTGGCACCCGGCAATCACGATGTAGTCAGAGGGGCAGAACCACAGCCGGTCATCCCTGACAAGTTCACCCAAAAATTTCCGTCAAATTGTATCATGGTTGAAAATCCTGCCCTGGTAAACCTGCAGGGAGTCAGGGTGCTTATGTACCACGGCAGGTCATTTGATGATCTAATCGGAGTGATTCCTGGGGCGAGTTATGAAAAGGCTCATGAAATTATCCCTGAAATGCTCAAACGCCGGCACCTCGCTCCGTGCTATGGGAAGAAAACACCCATCGCTGCTGATACCATCGACCGCCTGATCATTGATCCGATCCCTGAGGTACTGCATTGCGGGCATGTACATATCACCGGTATTACCAGGTACCGCGGGGTCCTGGCAGTGAATGCCGGAACGTGGCAATCACAGACCGCATTTCAAAAACAGATGAATCTCCAGCCGACTCCGGCCCAGACCGTGGTCCTGGATCTGGCAACGCTCAGGCCTGAGATCTATGATTTTCTAGAGGGGACACCGGAACCCAAGATCGCGAACTGAAACCTGCACGGGATCATGATAGTGCGATACTTTTTTTCTTCTCCTCATCTTTGAGATACCAGTCAATCAGAACTTTATCAGCCTCCTGTTCCCAGGATATTAGTTGTGTATCACCAGGGTAAAACGAATATGCCTCTGCTATCGCACTGGCTGCCTCAGGATACCGCTCAAGTCTGAGCATCACCTCGGCATATCCAAGCCAGGTCTTGCCTGAGGATCGATCAATTTTGAGAGCACGCTGATACAGATCCTGCGCCTCCCGGTCCCGGCCCACTGTCCGATATGCATCCGCCAGGTGGGTCAGGACTTCTGGATCGCCAGGGAGGAGATCTGCCGCCTGTTTGAGATATCTTATCGCTCCATCAGTATCTCCGTCTGAAAGAAGGATGCATCCCAGGGTGTCCATCGCCCCGGGATTACCCGGAGCCAGGGTGAGAACCTCTTGAGCCATGCTGAGGCCTTCATGCCCGTGACCATTCAGGAATAATGCATATGCTTTCGCATTGAGAAGGTCGGGATCGAAGGGGGAGAGCGACAGCGGGTAATCAAGTGCTTTCAAGGCCTCATCATATCGACCAAGCCGGCTGGATAGATATGCAATCTCCACCCAGAGATCCGGGTCATCCCCATCAATTTCAACGGCATTTCTAAAGAAAATGAGAGCCTCTTCATAGAGACCCCGGGAAGCTATCGCTTCCCCGAGAGAAGCAGGAGCTTTTGGATCATGAGGAATCCCGGCGACTGCTGCCTCAAGGTACGGGATCGCGGCAGTCATGTTCTCCTCTCCTGACAGGATAGTACCGGTGAGGAAGGAGAGCCGGGGATCCGTAAAACCAGTTCCCTCTGCTTTCGTAAGGAGAGATAATGCATCTGTCTCCCTCTTCAATGCAATTAATGCTTCAGCCCGTATCCGAAGATCATCAGCATCAGAGATCTCAGGGTATGTATCCAGATCTACGAGTGCATCATCCGGGTTTCCTGTCTTGAGATACCCTTCTGCACGTAAGGAAGCAATTTTCGGGCTGTCTGCCGGGTCAATACCAGATCCAGCAATACCATTCACCACCTCTTCCCACCGTGACAAGGAAGCAAGGGCAGTAAGTCTTCCGATAAGAGCAGACTGATCCTGAGGATTTGTGCCAAGTGCCTCATCATACCATCGGATAGCACTCTCATAATTCCCTGCGCTATACGCATCCTCCGCCAGGGTGATCGGATCGAGCGCTGCCAGAGCCGGGGACGGGGAGAGAGCAAGGATAATTATACAGAGTGAAAGATTGAGCAGACGACAAGACATAGAATAAGAAGCAGGGTCCGAATGAGAAAGGATTTCCGGTTATACCAGTATCTTCAGGGGTCAGGATTGCCTTTGAAAGGGGTGAATCATCTAATAATAAGCCGGATTTCTCTTCGTATTATTATTTATGGTAAGATACACAAATGATCTCAGATCACCGTCTCGTTTCACCTGATCATCTAGGAGATACGTATGGATCTGTTGTTTATAGTACCGATTTGTGCTCTTATTGGCCTGCTTTACGCAGGTGTCTGTTACAACCGGATGGCGAAAGAGTCACCGGGTGATGCGGTAATGCAGAAGATCGCAGCCGCGATCCACCTCGGAGCAATGACCTACCTGAAGCGGCAGTACACCGCTATCGGAGTGTTTGTCGTTGTTCTCGCTGCGATTCTTGCGATCATCATCAACCCGCTCACCGCGGTCTGCTACGTGGTTGGTGCTGGACTTTCTGCACTCGCAGGATTTATCGGGATGTTCTCTGCCACCAAGGCGAATGTCCGGACAACCAACGCTGCACGGAATGGAATGGCAGCCGCATTTAAGGTGTCATTCTCATCAGGTATGGTCATGGGTCTGACCGTGGTCGGCCTTGGTATGATGGGTCTTTCCCTCATGTTCTTCCTGATGACCAGCATTACCGGGGTGACTGATGAGGCAACCATTAGTATCCTCTCCGGATTCTCTCTTGGTGCATCATCCATCGCTCTCTTCGCCCGTGTCGGTGGGGGTATCTTCACCAAGGCAGCAGATGTTGGTGCAGACCTCGTCGGCAAAGTCGAAGCAGGTATTCCTGAGGATGATCCCCGCAACCCGGCTGTTATCGCTGATAACGTCGGTGACAATGTCGGAGATATTGCCGGTATGGGTGCAGACCTGTACGAGTCATACGTCGGGGCAGTCATCGCCACGATGCTCATCGGGGCTACCGTCGGGATGGCACAGCAGTTCCCGGGCGTTCCGTCCATGAATCTGATTGCCCTGCCGATGCTCATCGCAGGTCTGGGTATCATTGCTTCAGTTATTGGTTCCATCTTCGTGCGGACTAACAAGAACGAAGCACATGCAATTCACAAGGCATTCAACTCCGGAACCTTTGCAAGCCTTATCCTGACGGTCATTGCAACCTATTTCCTTGTTAATCTTCTTGCACCCGGTAACATCGGGATATTCATTGCGACCATCGCGGGTCTTGTTGGTGGATTCCTTATCGGCCTCGTGACTGAGTACTACACCTCATACGACCACAAACCCACTCAGTCTATCGTGAAGGCTGCCGAGACCGGGGCAGCAACCGATATCATCGCCGGTCTTGCAGTAGGTATGGAATCTACGTTCATACCAGTCCTGATCGTGGGAGCGGCAATCCTTATCGCTGCTCAGTTCGGTGGCATCTATGGGGTCGCTCTCGCCGGCGTCGGTATGCTCGCAACCCTTGGTATTACACTCTCGGTCGATGCATACGGACCAATAGCGGACAATGCCGGTGGTATTGCAGAGATGAGTCACCAGCCAAAAGAGATTCGTACAATCACCGACACGCTTGACTCAGTCGGAAACACGACTGCAGCAATCGGGAAAGGATTTGCTATTGGTGGTGCAGCACTCACCGCTCTTGGTCTCTTTGCCGCATACACCCAGGCAGTCAACCTTGACATGGTCAACATGTTAAAGCCGATCGTCTTTGTCGGAATCCTTATCGGCGCAATGCTTCCGTTCCTCTTCTCCTCCTTCGCGATGAAGGCAGTCGGAAGGGCAGCCGGGTACATCGTCGATGAAGTCCGCCGTCAGTTCAAGGAGATTCCCGGCCTGATGGAGGGAACTACTGACCCGGATTACGCATCCTGTATCACTATCTCAACCAACGCTGCACTGAAAGAGATGATTTTACCGGGTATTATGGCAATTGCCGCCCCGGTTATAATCGGAAAACTCCTCGGTGCCGAGGCTCTTGCCGGAATGCTCGTTGGTTCTATCTCTGCAGGGTTTCTCCTTGCTGTGATGATGGCCAATGCCGGTGGTGCCTGGGATAACACCAAGAAGTTCATTGAGCAGGGACATGCGGGAGGAAAAGGTTCCTTCTCACACATGGCAGCGGTGACCGGTGATACTGTTGGAGATCCCTTCAAGGATACCGCAGGCCCGGCCCTGAATATCCTGCTCAAACTCATGGCGATTGTATCAGTCGTCTTCGCTCCAATCTTCCTGTAAACCCAGGGAGAATTATTTTTTTTCGGTCAATCGATTTTGTTATCTATTCTCTTCCTGAAGATGGAAGTTTCCTGGATTTCGAGAGTTAATCCCAGATTTAAACGTAAGGATGAATCCAATCCATGACAAAGATAAAAGAAGTAAAATTTAGGGTATCCCCCGGAATTTTCAGGATGGAGGATAATCTGGATACCAATCTTCAAAGTAACCCAGTTGAGATTCTCGTGAATACTAACATATACTAAAATAATTAAGATTAGTATAAAGGATATTTATCCTTCTTTCTCCTCCGGGTCACCATGAAAAATCTTCCAGAAAAACCGCCAGAGATAATAGACTTTCCGCATCTCAATACAGTGGTATCCCGATACTTTTCTGACGAATCCTTCAGAACGGGAGTGAATGAGTTCAATGACCGATACCTGTACTGGGATGATCTGAAGTACAGGATTTCTGATGGCCGGGAACGGCTGGATACCTGGGTGGCGATGAAGGTCTTCAGATTCCAGAAGATGGAAGAGATACCATATGCTCCATTCAAACTGCAATATCTTATACTGCCGGATATTATGAGAAGCCTGCACTCCTTTGATCGGTATCTCTCCGGGACCATTCAGATTCACAACCGATCCCTCACCCTGGACAAACGGTATATCGTCTCTTCTCTCATTGAAGAAGCAATAGCATCGAGCATTCTCGAAGGAGCAGTAACCACCCGAAAAGAGGCGAAAGAGATGCTGGAGCAGAAGAAGAAGCCGAAGAATACCGGTGAACAGATGGTTCTCAATAATTATGAGACCCTTCAGATGATTCTCCGGAAGAAAGGTGATCCTCTCACTCCTGAACTGCTTCTTGAGATACAACAGACCGTCACCAAAGGGATTATCAAACCAGAAATTTTTGGCTGGTTTCTCCAATAATCAAGTATGATAGTCAAGAGAATCTGGCGGCATAAAACGCATATTTTTTATTTTAACCTTCTTTTAGCATCTTACTTTTTTATACCAAAGGATTTTTTCAGGATCCTGGGTTTTATAAACTAGATAGGAATGGAACCTGACATTAGAATTTAAAATAAAAAATTGAAGATTTCTGTCACTTTAAAGACCGGCCCGGTCAACGATAACATCAGCGACATGACTGGCACTCTTGAAAGGAAAGTCGGTAGGCTTGAGCAAAGTTCCTGCTTCTCCGGCTGTCATCTTTACATCTCCCACCTGGCAGGTGGTATCTGCCCCGGCAGGGAATGCTGCAATCAATGCTTCAGGAGTATTAATTGGAAATACGGCGTTCGCAAGAGCTCCGGATATCTGTGCATGAATCTGTTCTTTTATTGTTGTCATATTATTCACTCTTTGATCATTGCTGCAACTGCTCCGGCTGCGTGGGCAATCGGGCAGTCATTGTTGTGCGTCGAACATCCAAAACAGGCACTCTTGATCGCATCAAGAGATTCCTGTGCTTTCTCCATCGAGACTTCAGTGTCTGTACATTTCCATGTTGGCATCTTTCTCACCACATACTCTTCGTCGGTTTGAAAGATATACTTGAGCGTCAATACAATGACCTTCATGAAATTCACTACACTGGACTAACTCTTAAAGTTATACGTTCTGCAGTACAACTGAAGATGGACTTTGCATATGGAAAAAACCCTGGAATCAACTCCCCCTTTAGATACTATTATGCTGGAGATACAATCTCTCCGTAATGAATTACATCGGTTCATTGAACGAACGAACCAGATTCACATCAATGCGATCGTATCAGATCTGAAGAATGAATACACCGGACTTATCTCAAAACACCACATGGAACAGGCACATGAATGCCTCTCCCACCAGATGGTGCATGATTGTTCAATGTATGACTCCTGCTTTCAGGTCTTTTTCGATTTCCTCACTTCTACGTCCAAACATATCAAGGACGGGCAGATTACCGAGGAGATCGTCTCCTCATATGTAACACAACTTGAAGAACTCAAAAAGAAAGGACCGTTTGAGAAGTGCGAAATCTGTTTTGGTGAAGTGTACCGGCTGTTTGAAAAACAGATCGATCTGATGCGTTCGCTTGGGATTCTGCATCAGCGGGAATGTACCGTTCCGATCACCGTGTTTCCTGATGAAGAGGTTGTATCAGAGATCATAGAACCGATTGCGAGTATCACCCGGTTTCAAATTCTTCAGGCAGTCTCTACAGAGACAAAAACTTTTTCAGATCTCTCTCATCTGACAAAATTACGAGGAGGGAATCTTCTTTTTCATATCAGAAAACTCCAGGAAGCGGGAATGATAATCCAACGGCACGAACGGGGGGATTATATCATAACCGAGAAAGGATTCCGG
>JAZDKH010000531.1:0-3723 GCA_043803325.1 Methanobacteriota archaeon
ATCAGGTAATTTTTTTTCGCGTATCGACTTATAACGCCAAGCATTTGAAGATCTCTGAATGGACGTCCATATCAGATGCAACCATTTATGATCTGAAGAAAATGAAATCTATTAGTTATTCTGATGGAAATCATTAAAATAACGTACATAAACTCAAATAACTGGTTCAAATTCGATTACTACGGTTTTTCCCCCGAGTCTTATCTGCTGTTTCATACAACATTGATATGTCACAGGGAGTCCTGCAAGCGGTCCTTCTCCCACCATACCCTGGTGGACATGATACCCAGGCAGTCTTCCTAACCGGATGAGATTCAGAGTGTCTCCGTGCGTTCACGATATGTCCTCCTACAATCGTCATCATCCATCCGGTTAGGAAATATCCGGTTGATCCCCGGAGATCTCCCTTAACTGAGTATGAATAGGCAATAATTCTACAAATGCGACTTTTTGGCTGCATGTTGCAGCCAGTTTCCCCCTACATGTCAGGTCATGTCTTTTCTCTCATTCGATCATACGATGGATCATAATGCCGGTCATTTATCCATATAAAAAAGGATTATTCTTCATCAATTGGGGAGAGGTTTCTGATAATCCGTTTGAGCTGTGATTCAAAACCAACGATCTCTTCAGGTAAGAATCCCTCATAAAACAGAGTGATCATCTCATTGGAGACTTCATTGAAGAGATCACGGATTATTTCATGCTCTTTTACCAGATGGATGAGAATTACCCGCCTATCTTCCCGAGAATGACTCCGGGTGAGGAGTCCGTCTGTTTCGAGTCGATCCAACATACTGGTCAAGGTTGATTTCTGAAGCTTCGTTCTGGCTGCGAGCTCACGTATCGAAATTCCATCCCCTTTCCAGAGAGAAAAGAGAATTCTTCCCTGAGCAGGATTAATTCCGTCAAGTCCATGCTCACGGAGTTTTTTCGCAAATACTCTCCCGGCAAGCTGATGAACCTGGGCGATGAGTATCCCCCCTTCAGAGAGCCCGGTCATGATTCATCTTCAAGGTTCCAGGAATACGAATCAAGACATTCATAATACCTGGAAACTATCGGTTTTAGACAGAGAATGGTATAATCAGGATCTTCTGCCCCACCCGGATAATACATTGTCCACTCTTTCTGCCAAAGGTTCCCCTTAATACCAATATCAGATACTACAGATACTGTCCCTCCGAGCATCAGTCCCCGCCATTCGGACGGTGCACAGAAATATGCTGATGCTTTGTTATTATTTGCGATTTGAGCGATCTTCCCTGATGTGGTATTGGTCGTGAAGTACAGGAGTAGATCCTTACCGTGAGAGGCAAACAACGGGATCAAACCTGGATATCTGCATTTATTCCGCAGATTGAGCATTGCACGAGTTTCAGGCCATCCACCATGGTCGATGGTGGTCAGGTACACAGCCGGTACTTCAGACATGAGAGCAATAGCTTGATCTTGTGCGGAAGTCTTTTCCATAGTAAATATTACTATGTCGAACTATATTACATAATACTATTGCAGGTTATTCACCGAGTTACTTAAGGAGGGAAATATCAAAATAAACATCAATGCCAGAAGTCACATATGCTTCCATCGTTTCATTCTGATACCCTGTTTTTGCTACCCTCAGGACATGGGATCCTTCTGAGAGTCCGGCTACCTTTTGGGGTGTAATCCCTCTCATGATATCATCAATGTAGATATCTGCTCCCTGTGGGTTTGTCGAGGTCATGATGCTTCCCGTAACATTGGACCGGATCTGAGGATGATCAGTTCCCGCCCCTCGGACTGCAATAACCGGACTTGTCACCGGTTCATACTCGTCATTTCCTGCAAATGTAATTTTGAGGAATTCAGGCGGAGAATCAACGGGACGGAAAAATTCATACCCTCCTTCCCTATCTGTTACCTTAATACCAATAAAAGAGAACTTTTCAGTATCATTCACCCCTTTCTGGGATGATTCAAGCGTGACTCGTTTATTTCCCAGTGGTTTCCCGTCTTTCGTGGTAAGAAGTCCGAAGACATGAAATGACTCATTTATTGTGGGATTTACAGGATTTATTCCAATGGTCAGGTTAGTTGGTATCTTTTCTGCACTGACACTCACTATCCCTCCCAGTAAACTGCTAATGCATACACCGATGAGGACAACCGAGAGGCTCGTATAGATGAATGACGTATTTACTCTGGTGAATGACATAGATTAACGTATATTAGACTTTTGAAGGCATGAAGATATCTTTTCGGGAAAGTCATGATCCGGATCATCCCAAAAATTTTAGGAGCACCAGTCTTTGATGGTAACAGGAAAAGACTTCGGATCGTTACTCATCATGGGAATATACCTGCCCCAACAATCAGGTCATCATCTGCTAATTCTGAGTATCCGAGCTTCAGCCTGATAGCATAGTCAGAGCCGGGATCAGCAAAGAAGTAATAGGTAAACCCTCCCCCGTTCTCAGCATTGGCGATCAGTTGTCTGACCTGATATTTCCCATAGGGATCCTGATCATTCATCCGATCCATACCGACAAGTCCGGGAAGATATGGATATTTCCGCATATGAACTATTTGAGTCTGATGATATGATTTGTTGGGGGCATTGAGAAAATATTACTGATCTCAACGGAATTTCCCCCTGGTAACACCGATATCAAACATCAGTCCGATACCGAAATGCGTTAAAACACCTCAACAAGGCCTTTGCTCTTCCCAGTGATTGATTTTCCTCCCTGTGGGGTGACTATAAAGGTATTCTCAATACCCACCATACCCACATCAGGAATTCCTTTCTTGGGTTCAAGCGCAAGAACCATTCCTTCTTTTAACGGCTCATCAAATCCGTTTGCAATGACCGGCATCTCATCAATCCACAGTCCGATTCCATGACCCAGGAAGTTAACCTTATGCTTCCCAAATCCCATGAAATTATTGAGAAATTCAGGCTCTAAATCTCCCATTATGGTCTGATATATCTCTGATGGAATAGCTCCTGGCTTTAATAATCTGGCAAGGGTATCCTGAATTTCGACACACCGGTAATGGTCGGATATTGCATTCTCAGGGATAGATCTGCCAAACATATAGGTCATGGTTTTATCAGTCTGATATCCATGATATCCACACCCGATGTCAATATTCACGAGGTCCCCATCCCTCAGTTTTCTATCCCTGTTTCCCATCATCGGAGTGGAAGGATGCAATCCATAGATCCCTCCCGGTGAGTTCACACAAGTTGGATAAATTGAATTTGTACCAAATCCAATCTGACCGAGTAGCATCTCATTAAACATCCCAAAACGGATGATGCCCTGATGACCTTCCTGAACCATGCGGGAATAGAGGTCACAGGTGAGGGTAGCCTCATCAATCCCTTCCACGAGCATATCAGGAACACATTCTTCCAGAACATATCGATGAATTTTCCCGGCATCTTTCATCAGGGATAACTCATATCCGCTTTTTATCGCCCTGACAGCTCCAACCTGATCATCAACCGGCTTTGCCTCAGTAAATGGAAGGTACTTTTGTATTCGGCTGAGCTGGGCGAGCGTCATTATCCCGGTTTCCAGGTATACCGTGGCAGGAAAATCTTTTGTTTCATTTGCTATGTCACGGTAGCTTTTCATTTTCTGCAGATCAGGAAATAATGATTCGTCCTGAGCCCGTTCGTAACTTTGACGGACCCAGAAAGTTGCATCCTTGTCCTGAGGTATGAGCAGA
>JAZDKH010000532.1:0-6728 GCA_043803325.1 Methanobacteriota archaeon
ATGAGTAATACCTTCATTGAGAACGGTGATACATCTTTTGATGAGATTCTCGAGTCTTGTCGCAACGGTATCCTGCTGAAAGGCTCCCGGGGCGGACAAGTAGATCCCGGCAGGGGAATGTTCCAGTTCAATGCAGGGTATGGGTATCTCATCGAAGGAGGAGAATGCACTACCATGGTCCGTGACGTCTCCCTGTCCGGTGAAATTCTTAAGACTCTCCATTCGGTTTCGATGGTAGGAAATGACCGTCAGCTTCATCCTGGATACTGTGGGAAAGGAGGGCAGACCGTTCCGGTTACAGATGGAGCACCCCACCTATTGCTAAAGGATGCGATCGTTGGAGGTTGTGATGTCTGTTGATAAGATTCTGAAAGCTGCAGAATCCCGGGTTGATGAGGTCGAAGTCTGTGGAGGCTCAGGTCACTCACTATCTGCTGATCTGAAGCGAAGACAGATTGAGATCGGTAGTAAGGCTGACGGGAATGGACTTGTTATCCGGGTTATCATCGATGGTCAGATTGGGATATCTAGTACTGATAATGAGACTGCATGGCAGCAATGTCTGGATGCAGCAATCGCCAGTGCACGGTTTTCAGATCGGGTAGACTGGAAAGGGTTTCCCGGTCCAGCTGATCTCTCTATGCAGCCTCTTGCATTTGATCCCGAAGTGAAAGCACACCCGGATATTATCAGAGACCTTATCACCCGGATGCTTGGAGGCGCTGACGCATGGCAGGCTGATGTGACTGGTGGCGGGGTCTCGGTCAGTGAATCATCTCATCTCATAGCAAATAGTACAGGTCTTTGGTATGAGACGAAATCTACCCACGTGAGTCTTTCTCTCGAGATGATAGCAGGGCAGTCAACCGGATTTGAGTATGACTCAGCATGGCGTCTTTCACAAGTCAAGCCTGAATTTGTTGGTGAACAGGCAGCTTTCTTTGCTTCCCGTGGTCAGGATGGCGATGAGATTAAGACCGGATCCTATGATATTGTTCTCTCACCTGTTGCGCTCTCCCATCTTCTTGAAGCTACCATAATTCCAGCACTCTCCGGTCGGAATGTGCACACAGGGAGATCTTTTTTTGCTGAGAAGAATGGGCAGCAAGTAATGGATACCAGCGTTTCTCTCATCGATGATCCCTTCGACCCTCGTGGTCTTGGAAACTGTCCCTGGGATGGTGAAGGGGTGTCGGTTCAGAAGACCGCTTTTATAGAAAAGGGTATACTCTCATCTTTTGCCTATGATCTCAAGACAGCGTATCGGTACGGAGAGAAACCGACCGGACATGCTGTCAGATCAGGTATGGGTGGAGCCCCCGGAATTGGACATCATAATCTAATCCTCACCGCAGATACCATGGATGTTATGGGTGAGGATGCAGTATATATTCATGATCTCATCGGTGCCCACACGGCAAACCCGATGTCAGGAGACTTCTCAGTTGAACTATCCTGCCCGTTCCATATATCTGGTGGTGCCTTGGATAGGCCTATACGGACAGGTATGCTATCAGGTAACATTTTTGATCTCCTCAATCATGTCGAAGGCTGCTCTGTTGAAACCCGGACTATGGGCCCGCTCATTCTTCCATCGGTTCGGTTCTCAGGAGTAAGTATCGTTGGAAGGGGGTAACGTACCATGAACCCGGATGCAACAGGAGATGGAACTATTGTCCAGATAGTAGCATCCCTTTCCAGTATCCGGCAATTCTCCTCTGATCAATTGTATGAGGCTGATGCCGTAGAGATAAGGCTTGATCTGATTCCTGAACTGACAGTAGAACAGGTAGAAGATCTAATCTCGACATATCAGGGTCCGATTATCCTTACCCTCCGTTCACATGAAGAAGGAGGGGCATTTACCGGGAGTGTTGATGCATGGCAGTCCAAAATAACTCCGTTCCTCCATCTGGTTACCATGGTTGATGTGGAGATCAGGTACAAAGAATTTTCCGGATATCTCAAAGATCAAGGAAAGACTGTGATCGCTTCGTGTCATAAAAATGAGATGCTCTCTCAGGGGGAACTCAATACTCTCTATCATGTCCTCAGATCCTTTGGGGATATCCCAAAGATCGCAGTTAAACCTCAGGATACCGCGGATCTGCTGACTCTGTTTCAATTCACCTATTCTGCAGGAAAACCGCTGATTGTTAGTGTAACTGGTACGATATGCCGATATGCGAGACCGCTTCTTCCCCTATTCGGGTCTCTGTACGCCTATTGTTATATCGATGATCCAACTTCTCCTGGTCAGTACAGTCTACGAGAGATGCGAATATTGTTCCAACTTCTTGCTCCTGGTATCATAGATACGTGGTTTGAAGGACGCCCGGATCAGCCAGATGATCCCTATCTTTTCTCCCGGCCTGCATGTAAAAATGGGAATCAGCCGGAATAAATATAAATTTTTAGAATAATTATGGTTCCTGGATTGGATTTACATAACATATCTGTAGAATTTGTGGGTAGATGATGCGCCTTACTTCGATTACTCTCTTAGTACTTGTTTTTGTACTGATCCTGATCCTTCTCTTTCCTGCACTCTTTCTGGATGCAACCGCATCAGTTCTTCCAGATCAACTTCAACAAAATGCAGGTAATTTACTTGCAGAATTCTCAATTAGTATAGGCAGACCTTTAACAGCTGTTGATGTATATGATTTTCTCATCATAAAGCATAGCGAATCAGCTGATATCTTCCAATTAAAAGGAGATGCACTTCTTCAATCCGGAGATATTACTGGGGCCCTGAATGCGTATGATGCTGCACTGGTACGAGCATCTCAAAATCCTATTCTTATGATAAAAAAAGTTCGTATACTCATAGGGCAGGGAAAAGAGAAAGATGCTGAACCCATATATCAGCAGATACTTGCTATTCAAACTGATAATCCTGAATATCTTTCCTTGATAGCAGACATAGCACTTGAAAAAGCACGATATCTTGAGGCATTCAACCGGTATAGTCAGATCATATCACAAGGAAAGGGAACCGGGCTGACATACGAAAAACGTTCAGATGTAATTTTTGCTCTTCTGACTATTCCAACTGCGAGTGCTGACGCCCCGGCCTTATTAAAATCAAAGGATCTATATTCTGAAGGGATGCAGGGGTATGATCGGGCTATCCAGCTCAGTCCAGATCGGTCTACTGTGATCAGAGAAAAGATTGATAAACGTATTCAGGAGGTTGTCCCCCAAACCATCAATGAGCTGGAAGGAAGATATCAACAATACCGGTACCTTCAACTTGGTGAACAACCTCTCCCTTCATAGACTCATTCATGCAGGTGTATCATGAGAATCAGACTTTTATTCATTCTTTTTATCGCGTTCTTCATAACTTTTTCAGGAGTATCATCCAGTGCTGTCACTGATGAACATACAGTGGACGAATGGAGGGCTATCCTTGCTGTTCCACCGGGCAGTGGTATGCTTACCGGTCTGCAAATCGCTCTGACCATTAATCCGGATCAATATTATTTTCCTATCGGAAGTACCGTGAACCTCACCGGGGACGTGTATAATATCTTCGGACCAGTTGATAATGCCTCAGTCATCCTTGCCAAAGGGGAAGGGGAACAACCGGTTCCATTTGAGAACCTGACTACTGATCAGAATGGGAAATTCTCGACAGTTGATATGGTAAATTCGTCTATGCCTATCCGATATCAGATCTGGTTCGAAGGATCAGATAATAAAAAGAAAAATCTGATTTTGAGTAATGAGATCGAGATATTTGGAGAGCAGAGAGAGGGATTCGAAGATGGAGTCATATCCAATGTTTCAGATGTCGTAATAAAACCTGGGTTATCTGCTACAGCACTTGCTTCAAAGAAAGGGGAAGAGACAGGTGAAAAGGTTGGGGGAGATAGGTCGGACATTTTTTCGGTTGTTATCGCTGGAGATGTGACCGGGTATCAGGGTCCTGAATCAGATGCCATGGTTACCATCTCTCGCATCCAGTCTACCGGGGAAGAACCGCTTGGATACCGGATAACCGGTTCTGACGGTCTGTTTGAATTGACTGACATGACAACGATATCTGAACTCCCTGTCTCCTATCAGATAGTATCTGATATGGGAACTCCTGATCCATCAGATGATCAGGTAACAACGGTGATCGTGAATGCACCTGCTTTAGGAGATGATGGTCAGAATCTGACCGACGTCAATGTCATGGATGATCTCGATAACGGTTTGAATCAATCTGAATTTCCACGAATATCGTTAAAGGCTGATTCTGACTCATTTATATCCGGGCAAAATATAACATTCTCCGGGCTGGTAACCAGTGCAAAAGGAACACCGCTTCCATACGCGGGAGTTGCCATAGAGCAATTAATCAGGGGTTCCTTTTCCAAGATTGGAGATTCATTAAGCACTGATCGGAATGGCACCTATTCGATTTCGTATCATCTCACCGGTCCGTCTTCTCCTATCTTCAGGGCAGTATCCTCTGATGAGAAAGGAGAGGATTTGGTGAGTGGGCAGATTTCACTCTCATTTCTGCCAGATAATTTTTTCCCTCTCTCCCGTGATCGGATGAAATCCCGCCATATAGATGCAGCTCTTTCTCCCTCTGTTATTAGCCCAGGTGAGAATATTACTATCTCTGGATGGTTTGCAGATGGTAACGGTGATGGTATATCTACCGGACGACTTACCCTGTACTGGTTTAACTTTGTTGACCGGATCTGGGATCCATATGGATCAAGAACAGAGTCGATAACGAATGAAGATGGGTATTATTCTTTCATCGTCAATGGACCTAACGCAACCGGAATCTCTTATTTTGCGGTAGTATCAAAACGGGAACAAGGTGGCGATCCTCTCTTCTCATCGGTACTTGCTCTTACCGTGAGGGGTGATGAAATCAACACTTCCTCTATCCTTCCTACGACAATGACGGCTCATAGTAATCCATCTGAGGTGATTGTTAATGATCAGGCAGTTGTCACCTTCACCTTAACTGATCTTACCGGCATTCCCCTGGCTGGGGAGCCTTTACACCTGTACTTCTCTGAGGATGGATTTACCTGGTACATGAATGGGAACGAAAATGTTACCACCAACACTGAAGGGATAGTAACGTTGACTGACTCTCCACAACAGGCTGGATTTCATTATTACCAGGGGGTATATGATGGATCTACCCAATATGGGCCGACAGACTCCGGTATCCTTATAATTCCGGCGCTGGATTTCTCTGCCTCTCATCCGTTAGCAGGTGAAAACACCACACCCGTTGTATCTAAAACTGATTTGACGAATGGAACAGATACTGAGGTAATCCCGGTAAGAGAATTTGGTAACACCAGTTCTGGATAATAATTTCCTATCCTTTTTATCGCCCGATATTTTTAGAAATATTATAAAAATTGTAGGTTCATCCGAAGACTGATTAATACAATCCAACAATATGAAGGAGTATCAAAAGAATAGCGCCAGGAATACCAGCAAGTGCACAGACGATGAGTGATATCAGATCAATAGGTATGTTTGGTTTTCCAATAATTCCAAAAAGGTTTAGTAAGTTAACGATAAAGAGCATGGCAATCCCCAGGATAGAGTTGATGACAAGGTGCATCACATTCTTGACAAGAAACCAGAGTGCGGCCAGAATTATGATCCCTAAAATGAGAACAATGAGTGTGCCTATCATGATAATTCAGACTAACATAGAGCGTATTGGTAGATGAGGATATCGATATTTACTCTGAAGAAAGGCATGTATATCGATGAATTCCAGATACTTCAGATCACTGATACCTTTGAATTATGTTATTATTAGTATGAAATGAGTTAGCCAAGTCCCTTACCATTGTTTTTTGAAAAATTTATCCAGGGTATTCTCCATCTCGTAATGGTGACTCAAACGTTTTGGGAACCATGCCAATCGCTCCTGAAAAGTCTTCTCAATATCGAGGGTGTGACCGGCAAGGGCAAGCTGAAATGCTATAATCAGGACGAGAATCAGGAGGATTTGACCAAAACTCAGGGTAAATAAATTCAGAATCTGATATTTTGCAGTAATGAAATGTCTGATAATATCATCTCCTCCGGCAAACTGGCCAATCGTAACAAGAATCACAACAATGAGAGATCCAATAATGGAACCGGTTATAATTGAGATTATCCACATCTTCAAGAATCTCCAGAGAATTGCAAGTATTGTCAGGATAACAAAGGTGATCAGGACCGGGTCACTCAGTAACTGATACGCCCCTATTTCCATCTGATATCATCAACTCGGCCAAATATAAAGTTTATCTTCAGTTCATCAATATTCAGGGATGATAAAGACCAAAACAAGAGAAATCCTTCGGCACCTATTTATAGGTTTATAGATGATTATCAATAACATGGTCCAGTTTCAGTACTGTTCAGAATGGGTATTCCTCTCGGTATTATTCCCCCGTATGGGTACTTTTTTTGATCTGAAAGAGGTCACATGATGACTCAGTTCTGTCTCGGGTTTGAGGTTCATCAACCATACCGATTAAATAAAAAATTCACTTCTGGTCAGATTGAAGGAAGAGATGATCTTATGGAGCGGTATTTTGATCCCGCAAATAAGGAGATCCTCCTGAGGGTGTGCGATAAATGTTATACTCCCGCTACTTCGCTGATTCTGGATCAACTTGATGAAGGGTTTGCTTGTGCCTTCTCAATGTCTGGAGTATTAGTGGAACAGATGGAGAAGTGGGCCCCTGATACGC
>JAZDKH010000533.1:0-4627 GCA_043803325.1 Methanobacteriota archaeon
AGGCGATTCCGTTCGTACCGGTTCTGAATAACCTCCCCATGGTTCGCGGTACCGGATGGAATATTGCATGTGCCGGGACCATAACCTCCTCGTCATTCATAATATCGAAGGAAGGATGCCAGGGGATGGGAATAGTTGGATCTGTATGTTCTGGGAGAATTAACTGGTCTGGATGAAGGGTCTGACCCTCTCCCTTGATTTTGTGATATGTCGAAATGACAGGAGTTCGGTCATGCATCTCGGCTGAATATCGTTCGAGTCCCTCCATAATTGCGGAGACTCTTGCTGCTATCTCGGTAGCTCCTTTTCCATTGTACACCGATATCGCCCCTTCAGCTGCATCGGGCCGTATACATGAAAAGACCGGGATACCTAACCGATCAAGTCCGGTGATGTCTGCTACTCTGGTAATTCCTGCTGGAATGATCAGATCCCTGATTATTTCGTATGTCTCTTCAGGAGAACGGGTTCGGTGGGTCTCCTGCTGGTATACTTTCCTGCACGGGGAGAGTTTCATTTATAGTTTATATCTTTGTTTTCAGAACTGAAAATATATCTGGTATTTGTATTGAAAATATTAGATTAATCTTTCATTAGATGGTATCTCAGTTTTAATAAATGTACAATAGTTGAGAGAAAAATGTTTTGCCTTCTTGGAAGGAGTTCTAAAACAATCCCTATCAGCCCAATGGTGTCTCAAGAATTGGATACGCTGATTTGATAAGGAGTCCTTCTAAATCAAAGGGCATCCCGATACATGCCTGCCTGGTCACATCATACACTTCCTGCCACATATGTTCGGCGAGATCGCCACGAACAGGAGATAAGCCGTGCGCTAAGATTGATTCATTTCTCATCCTGAGAAATGGCTCAAGATGCTCGTAATATGCTCCGGCTCCCTGCATCCCGAGGTCTTCGAGGAGCATGAACTTTGAACGGAGTCCAATTCGAATTATCCCTTTTTTGTCTGCTCTCCTGGCATAGAGTGAGAGATCTTTTTTATTACGCAGGATCCTCCTGAGGTCGGTGAAGTGAATTTTTCCTTCAATATCATCTATACTCCAGCTGAGCAGGAGTACCTGAGAGAGGAGTTCAACCACCCGGTATAGTCTTGCTAACGCATCATCGTACCGCTCACCATTTATTCGTCTTTTCGCATTATTGAGGAGATCAACAAGAATGTACAGGTACTTCTCCTGTCTAATTTTGCTGTTTTCAATTTTTGAAACCCCAACATCTTCTTTCTCCTCCAGTTCGATCATCGTCTGTAAAAAAACGCGGTTGAATGGTATCGCATCGGTAAGATCACTGGCATGTTGCAGATACCTGAATGCTTCAGAATAATTTAGTTTATCCCAGTAATAATATGCAGAAAATACTGTGTAATACATGTCTCTTTCTGACACGGTAGAGATCCCATTAAGGAGATCAATCGCATTCCCATAGTGATTTTCATTAAATTGCACGATGGCTTGATGAAACCTGAGTCTATCATACGCAGGAAAAAGTGCCATCTCTTTAATCTGTTCTGTACCTGGGATTACAAAGCCGGCATGTTTTTCTCCGGTAATATGAGCTACCTGACTCCGGGTAAGAAATGAAGCGATTGAAGCTGCCATCGTCATTGATCTCGTTCCTGAGCTTGCATCAATAACTGTTTCAAACTCCTGAAAGAGGGAGCAGACTCCATAGATGATCTCAAAACATCGTGCAAAATCATTTGGATCCTCGATGAGACAGATTTCGGACTGGGGTGAATTGATGCCATTCATATCTTTTGATTTCTGCTCAATTTCAGCAACAAGATTCTGACTCTCCCGTGAACAAAAATAGATGATATGTGCCGGGTTGTATGATTGGATTACAAACCTGCAGGACCGTATCAGTCGGAGTCTGGCATCTGCAGGATCAGACCCAATACCCGTCCCGACGGTCATAAGGAGGTACATTAGAAAGAGATAGGTTTAAATTTTTATCTGTCTTTCGATTCAATCTCGGATCTAAAACCTGGACGGTGCCTCTATTGATTATCCAGATTTGACATACTATATCTAAAAATTGAGGGTTATTCCTCCCCTAAAATTTTACATCCCTGGACTTGCAAGAATCTCATAAAAGGCAATGAACAGGACAAAGAGAGTCGCTGCCATACCCAGAAAACTTATCATACCCCAGAGAAGAGCGTGTGCAGGGCTTTTATCTATAAGGGATAAACAGAAACTTGAGATCCAGGCGAGCAGACAGAATGTGCAGAGAAATATTACCCGAAATCTTGGGATTCCTGATAATGAAAATTTGTGATACATGAGTATCATTACAATAATACTGACGATGAGTAGTCCAGTCTGTGTTTCAACTCCGAAAAAAAACATTGATACCAGGAATTTCCTAACCCCCGTACCTATACATATGGGCCTTTTAGTATAAGGCTATCCACCAGGCATCTATATGGGATGGGTATCTTTCATACTTTTAAGATTCAGTTTTGCGATTCGATGATATTCCTGGTTGTCATAATTAATGCGCCTAAACCGATAAATACTGCTAATATCTCAAGGAAAAATCCAACTATTGGGATGAGGAAGATGATCTCAAGAATGACAAATCCAATGAGAAATGACATGATGAGTGAGTATTCTTTCCCCATCTTCGCAGTAATGAAGGTCCCCAGAGCAGATCCCGTAAATATTGTTGATATCATAAGCCCAATCAGGAGTATCAGGCCGATAAGAACGGCTATCGGTATCCCAATTATGGTTATCAGCAGGATCATGATGAGGATAAATGCGAAAATGATCCCTGCAATACCAAGCACCAGTGACATCAGCGGACTATTTCGTATGGTGCTGGTAACCTCCCTGAACTGGGTGGGGATCAGCCGTATCAGGATGATTCCAAGAATGAGCATTCCAATAGCAAAGAGGATCTGCATTACCATAACGATGGTTGATATGATAGAAATGACCTTTTGAAGATCAAAGGAGGGACCAAATCCTCCTTTATCCCCTTCAGCGGTAAGATTTCCTTCAACCAGACCTCCGGTAGTATATCCTGATGCGCTGATTAGGGCATCACCTGATACATGACTGGTATTTCCCAGATTTACCGTGCCACCTGATATTGCGACATTGGAAGCATCACCATTCATGGTGACATGCCCTCCCGCAGCAAGTATCTTTCCGCTAACATTGCTGGTGATATTGATCTGTCCTCCTGCGGCGATTATATCAACTCCAACAGGTGCATTGACCAGTATCTGTCCTCCTGCAGCGATGAGGTTCTCTTGTATCGGTGCATTCACAATTAGAGTCCCGCCCGCAAATGTCAAACTTTTTACTGGTGAATTGATCGTTACTGTTCCGCCTGAAATGAGTAGATCATCATTGATAGGGGTATCGATGATGATAGTATCACCCTCTCTTATCTCAAAAGCATATACTGGTGTCAGAATGAGCAAGACCAGGATGAATGTTGTAAATAATAATTGGTATTTCATAGATCACTCTAGTATCTCTGTATCGCGATACCACTTAAAAAAAGGTATGCATGATGCAGCGATATTAGGGATACTCAAGAACAGTTCCTACACCGGTCTCCTCTAAAGAAACAAGATCCGAAAAAGCCCGGGTCGCGAGTTGACCCGTGCAATGACAGGGATGCAGTCCTCCCGGATGGATGCATTGCAGAAAAGAGGTAATCTGACTGATGGTGTCTGAGGAGGATTGATATAGATGAAATCCGCCGATTATATCGCGGATACAGTCTTCTCCGGTGACTGCTTTTGCCTTCTCTATGATAGAACAGATGCCAGCATGAGCGCAGCCAGTCAGGATGACAAGTCCTTCTGATGTTTGCATGGTGAGGGCGGAATCATCTGGTATGAAATCAGGAACCGGTCCGTCAGGAGTGTAGAGAGTCCCCAACTCATGTCGCTTATCAAAAGGGAAAAGGGAAGGTATCTCTCCAAGAAATATAATTCGGTCTGTCAAATATCGGGCTTCGCATGAACCGATAACATCTCCGAATGAACTGAGGCGTTCCGGACTGATGAGGGATCCTACCTCCGGAATACCCTTGCAGGTCCGGGACCAGAAACTGGCCGGGTGCCCGATGAATCTGTACTTCTTGATCCGGTGACCATGGGTTGCCCTGAGATTTATTCTTTCTATAATAGGGATCAGTCCCCAGGTATGGTCCTGATGTCCATGTGAAAATACTATGGCATCTGCGGAAAGGATATCAATTCCCATGGCATCGGCATTCTGGAGGATGATATCCGAATATCCGCAGTCAAATAGGATTCTGGTGTTCCCGTCTTCTATCCATGCAGCAAACGCGGGTTCCGCCAGATAATACTTGTCGATGAGGGTAGTATTATCGACAAGGATAGTGATTTTAAGGGTCATTATCTGTTAGATATCACGATAAATGAAAAAGATATGGGAGGGTAAATAATGCTATCATCATAATCAGCATTAAACTGCTGACCGCACCGACGATATGTGCCCCATAACGTTCAAGTCCACGTCTCGCGAGAATTCGTTCTGTACCTTCTTTGAAGATTAGGCCGCCGTCAAGTGGGAGCATTGGCAAGGCATTGAAGAGACCAGCTGCCAGATTTATAAAT
>JAZDKH010000534.1:0-5732 GCA_043803325.1 Methanobacteriota archaeon
CACAGCCCCTGATCCGAATGCAGGATCTACCGCTTCATCACAGATTATCGGTACATCATGACCGAAGAGAGGGACAGTTAGGGTCTGGCCGGTTTTGCCGGCATACCGTTCGTCAGCTGGGTGCACCGCTACCGCGACACAGGCAGCGAGGAGTTCAGGCCTCGTGGTTGCGATCTCGATCCCGTCAAAGGTGAAGAAGTTCAGAGAGGTTGTCCTATCACTATAGTTTACCTCTGCAAATGCAATTGCTGTCTCGCAGCGGGGGCAGAAGTTCACCGGGTGATCACTCTGGTATATCTGCCCTGCCTGCCTCATCCGGAGAAACGACAACTGCGTCTTGCCGTAATAGTACGGCATCATGGTGATGTATTCGTGTGACCAATCTATTGAGAAGGCCATCCGTCGCATGGAAGCCCGCATCTTCTCAATATTCCCTACGGTGAGGGTCCGGCACATATCTCTGAACTGTTGACGCGGGACGTCATTTTTCGTAATATGGTGGGTTTCCTCTACTTTCACTTCGGTTGGGAGTCCGTGACAGTCCCAACCCTGTGGAAACATGACATTATATCCTTTCATTCGCTTATATCGGGCGATGAAGTCAATATAACACCAATTAAAAGCATTACCTATATGAAATTCTCCGGTTGGATATGGCGGGGGTGTATCAATGACAAACTGTGGTTTATCTGATCCCTCCTGAAAGTAATGATCTTCATCTTTCCAGATCTGAAGCCATCGCGTCTCTACCTCTCGGTAATCATAATTTTTTGGGAGTGGATCGGGACTCGGCATTTCTTATGCGTTAGTGGGCACTCGTAATGTAATTGACGGATATCCAAACGAGCCCGACTTTCCACGATGGGGGATACATTCAAAAAAAGGGTTGTTACTATCCCATTACCCCGCCGGCGGTGCAATACATTGGTGAACTACTTGAAGATACGTACAATGGTGCCTGAAGATTTTTGGCCTGATTCATGGCAGTTTGTGCCTCCCCATTCTTTCCGAGTTTTCTGAGTACCCCTCCGTATTTCAGGAACGTGTCAGCATCTGCTAGCCCTAAGGAAATTGCCTGACTATATGCGTCGGCAGCTTCGCTATCTTTCCCCAGGACACTGAGGGCATTTCCATATCCCTTCCATACAAAGGCATCCTTTGGGTTTAGATCCAGGGACTTCTTATATGCCGTAACTGCATCTTCGCTCTTTTTAAGGAATTCGAATACCTGTCCTATCCCTGCCCATGCATTCGGATTTACAGCGTCAAGTTCCAGAGATTTATTGAACATACTGAGTGCTTCGTCGTATTTTTTCAGGTGGGTGAGGGCACCGCCGTATGCTGTATACGTGACGGGATCCGGCTTTATGGCCACTGACTGATTAAAGGCAACTGCTGACTCTTTCCATCGTGAAAGGCCTGCAAGGATGTTACCATACTGTGCTAGGATCTCGGGATTGGATCCAGAAATTTCAATGGCTTTCTGATAAGCTGTCGCTGCATAGTCATACAGACCGAGAGCGTAGAATCCTGTCCCCTGCTTTGTCTGTTCCTCTAAGCTGAGTTTGTCAGACTTGATATCAACTGCTGTGTGGATTGGATAGTGTTGGTCTGCGGTATCTGCATCTGGCATATCTGCATTTGAGGAGACAATCTTACCAAAGGAATAGGTTATTGTTGCTCCTGGGAGTGTGCAGACACATGTTGGATAATGAAAACCCATGGTCGAGTATGTGTAAGATGGGTTAATTTCGGTTCCTGTCTTTCCATCTTCGAACGACCAGGTAACACTGTCACAATTCTCTCCACCAGGCAGAGAAAACTGGACCTTGAGTGGCATCTTCCCCTGGTTTGGAGAAAATGAGGGTTCAGCGATACAAAATCCGGTGAGGATCATGCATATAATGAGAACAATTGGAAGTCTTCGGGAAAACAGTCTGTTTTCGGATGTGATACAATAATCCATGTCGATACAGGAGTATTGTTGGGGGTGTTCAGATAAATGATTTCTATCTGATTGGTACTGATACCTTATCTGATGCATTATCCCAATATATGATCATGATAATCCCCGGGAGATGGCTTGCGTTAACTGCAGCAGTCATACTCACCCTCCTTGTCCCCTCAATGCCACCCGGGATGGCAGGGCTTGCCCTAATCATTGCATCGGCCCTGATTCTCATTCTGACCCGTGATTCATCTCTCTCTGCAGCAATATTCGTACTTGGTATTCTCAGCCTCGTTGGCCTCCTTCCGGTATTTGTCCTCTGTGCAACGGTGCTCATCGTTGCAACCAGAGAACTCATCTTTTCCTACTCTAAAGGGCGTCCGGCAGAGTATGCGCTCTCTCTGATTGGAGGGCTGCTGGTGGCTGCTCTGGTTATGGTGTATACGGGTGGAGGTACCTGGCTTTCTGTGGTGGTGGGAGTGACGGTTGCCATCCTGCTCCATTCGATTTTTCTAAGAAGCCCATATGCTATTGGGGGAGAAATTATCGGGGTTGCCATGGTGATGCTCCTGATAGAAGATCTTGAGTATCAGGCAGACTTTCCTCTGGTAGCGACCGCCGCGTTCATCTCTTTCGGTTTTGCATATTTTGCATACCGGCTGAAGACTGCTGACATTCCCGGACTTTTTTCTGCAGCACTGGTAGGGATCCTTCTCATCGTATTTGCCGGAATATCCTGGTTCTTGATCATGCTCTCGTTTTTTATCATTGGTGCTGCAGCAACCCGGTACCAGATGGAATATAAAAAGAGTCTGCATGTAGAGCAGGAGAGTGGCGGAGTCAGAGGGTACATAAACGTCTTTGCAAATGGACTGGTATCAGTTATTGCAGCTGTATGCTTCGGATTAACACAGCACCCGGCATTTATCGCGGTGTATCTGGGAAGCATTGCAACTGCAGCTGCAGATACCGTGGCCGGGGAAGTTGGTGTCTGCTCAGGAAGGCCATACCTGATTACTACATTCAAACCGGTCCCTGAAGGAACAAACGGCGGAATATCGCTCACCGGAGAGATTGCTGGTCTCTTTGCCGCATTTTTTGTATCTGCATGTGCGGTCCTTCTCGGGGTAGCTGATCTCTCTTTTTTGATTGCCGGAATTCTTGGCGGCCTCATCGGAGCAAATATCGATAGTCTGGTCGGTGAAGTCCTTGAAAATAGAAAAATTATCGGGAATGCAGGGACTAATTTCCTGGCTACCCTGGGGGGAGGGGTGGTAACCCTTCTTATCTGGGTAGGGTTGAGTAAGTTCTTCTGATTACTCTCATTTGTTGCCAGTTTTGTCTAGTACTTATACCATCGTCCTTTCTCATCGTACTCTCCTGAAGAGGGTATCATCTCGGTCTCCAGGCTCTCGGTCTGAATTGACTCATAGCATTTTTGTTTGTAGGCTATGAGGATCGATATGAGAATCATCGCATAAAGCCCTACCATGGTGGCAGTAATTGCGACTCCGTCCGGACCCAGGATGTTCTGCCAGTCTGAAAGACCAAATTTGGAAAAAATCTCCTGTTGCTCTGCCATTCCCATATCAAGATACTGGGTGAACCGGTCAGCAAGAACGATACTCCAGATCATGGTAGCAATCATCGCGAGAGCTCCGGCACCGACCCCGCTTATCACGATGCAGGAGATGGTTTTCATTCCTGATCGTGAAGCAATGATCATGCTCCGTTTGAGGGCTGCAAATACCTTTAAGCCCTCATATACTGCTGCGTTGTCGGTAAAGAAACCAAAGAAGATTACCGGGACCGTGATGCCGATAAAAAGGCCTCCAATCAATGCAGGGTCGTTTCCAAATCCGGCAATTGCAAAGGGGATACTAAAGAGTATCAGAAGCAGGATGATGACAGCAATGATAACAATCACCGGAAGTAGTACAGGGAAGAAAAATCGTACTGCAGATCTGAAAAATGTTTCATATCCATAGTCTTTGGAACTCATACAACCAAGTGCTCCAGCAACAAAGAATGGAAAGAGGACTGCTCCAAGGAAAAGCAGTTTGCCAGCGATAAACTCTCCTCCTGAGAAGACTAACCAGAGGGATGTCGTAATGATGATCCCTGCGTATAACCCGGGAATCCAGAGAATCGGGTTTTTAAGGAGATTTATTGCTTCAGCCAGAGGTTTCAGCGCCATATTCACCGATCCCGTGGCATGGCTACCATCTCCCTGACCTGCAGGTCAAAAAACCGGCTGGTGCTTGAAGGACGAATCACGCAGACGGTATCAACCCCGCTTCCGGTTCCGCCAAGTGCAATAACCTCATCAGACACCGCGATGGCACCCTGGTCTGCAGCAATGAGTACACATTCTACTGCCACTTTAAGTCCGACTGCGATAATCCGTCTGAGTGCTTCAGCAACTGCTTCAGTTCGTGAGCCTCCGCTTACCTTTGGTGAGGATGAGAAAGCGCGCTCAAGGCCGGAAAGAACATGGGTACCGGTGATTATCCTCACCCCCTCACCCCTCAGTTGCTTCGCGAGGGAGACATCAAATTCCCAAGCACCGGGAGTTGAGAAACCGACAACATGGGATACGATTATCAGGGATATTCCTGTCCCTTTGATCATTTCTGCTGCTAATTTCGCGGTTCTTCCACTGGTACTCGGAACAACCATCACCGTTATCCCAAGGTCCTTTGCCCGATCTATTGCAATCTGGAGGGCATCCCGGGAGTTCTCTTCCCCGGGTTTATCAAAGTAGCAGATTTTTTTTGTAGAGTACCCCATACATATCGGTTAGACCGCAAAGGATTAAGGTACGAGCTATGATCACTCTTGCACTTGCAGGTAAACCAAACTGCGGAAAATCCACCCTCTATCGGGCGGCTACGATGGCACCGGCTGAGATCGCCAATTATCCCTTCACAACCATAGATGCAAACCGGGGGGTTGCATATGTCCGGGTTCCCTGCCCATGTATGAGCCTTGAGCATAGATGCGGCGTGTGTGTTGATGGGATCCGGTATGTTCAGGTCCATCTTATCGATGTGGCAGGTCTGGTCCCTGAAGCATATACTGGAAAAGGGTTGGGAAACCAATTTCTCGATCATCTCAGACAGGCTGATGCTATCATTAATGTCATTGATGCGAGTGGGGCAACTGATATTGAAGGGGTACCTGATGAGATAGGATCTCATGACCCCCTTGAAGAGATCCCCATGCTTGAGACTGAGATGACGATGTGGCTATTTGGCATCATTGAGAAACACTGGCCCAAGATGCAGCGTCAGGCGCAGGCGAAAAATTATAATATGCAGGCAGGCATTGCTGAGCTCCTTGCCGGTCTTGAAATTAGCGAAGAACACGTCGTAGATGCAGAACGGGAAACCGGAATTAACTTCAGATCTGCACAACCTGATGACCTGATAAAGTTTGCCCGCGTCCTCCTGAAATATTCTAAACCGATGATTCGGGCTGGAAATAAAGCTGATCAGGCACCGGAGTCCCTCATATCAAATGTCAAATCGGCAGGTATCGTTCTCATATCGGGTGCTGCAGAGTTAGCACTCAGATCAGCTGCTGAACATAAGATCATCATCTATCATCCGGGAGACCCGACATTCAGCATCCCTGAAGAGGGAAAATTAAGTGCCGCCCAAAAGGAAGGCTTATCAAAGATTAGGACATTTATGGATACCTTTGGAGGGACTGGTGTTCAGCAGGTGATAAATAGTGCTGTCTTTGAACTTTTAGATCACATCGTCGTCTATCCAGTGGAGGA
>JAZDKH010000535.1:0-3677 GCA_043803325.1 Methanobacteriota archaeon
TGTGTTTATACCAGAATTCTAATGAGGTTTCTTTTCAACATGTTGAATACAAGGGGGTTGAGCTGTATCCACCTTTTTTCGTAATCAGGAATTTGTAGAAATATTTAAAAAAATCCGTTCGCTGACATTTGTGCAACAGCCTCTACTGTATCAATATTCAAAAAAGTAAAATCATATCGCCAACCATGATTTCATTTAGTTAAAGACGGTTACCCGGATACTGTCGAATAATTGAATAAACCAAAACATATATCCGATAACAATACTTATGTGCCATTATGAATCTATTCTCCCCGTATTCATTCAATGATCTAGAACTCAAGAACCGGATGGTGATGGCACCGATGACCCGTTGCCGTGCGATTGAAGGAAATGTTCCAAACCCGTTATCAGTTCTGTATTATACGCAGAGAGCCTCTGCTGGTATGATCATTACGGAAGGTTCTCAGGTCGACCCTATGGGCATCGGGTATTCCCGGACTCCGGGTATACACTCGCAGGAGCAGATTTCAGGCTGGAAAAATGTTACCGATGGTGTTCATCGGGAAGGCGGAAAGATCTTTCTCCAACTCTGGCATGTGGGGCGGATGTCACATCCTGACTTTCTTCAGGGTGCTCTTCCGGTCGCACCTTCTGCCCTGCCGATTGATGAATTAATTCACACCCCGATAGGGAAGAAAAAAATACCGGTTCCCCGGGCTCTTGAATCATCGGAAATTCCAGGGATTGTTGAACAATTCCGGAGGGGATCCCGCAATGCAAAAGCGGCTGGGTTTGATGGTGTTGAGATTCATGGAGCGAACGGATATCTGCTCGATCAGTTCCTACGGGACGGTTCAAATACCCGTACTGATTCCTATGGGGGGAATCTGCAGAACAGGGCCCGGCTCCCTCTTGAAATTACCAAAGCAGTCACTTCAGAATGGGATACAAAACGGGTTGGATATCGGATTTCTCCGCATTTTCTTATTCATGGAATGGCTGATTCAAACCCGGAGGAGACCTATTCATATCTTGCACATGAACTGGACCGGTTAGGGATCGGGTATATTCATCTTATCGAACCGGTTGGAGGCACGCTCGGAGCAACCCCGAAAATGAAACAACTGGCCTCGACTATTCGGACCAAGTTCAGTGGAACAATTATACTCAACGGTGGATATGATGCCCAGACTGGAAATACCGCCATTAATGAATGTAGAGCAGATCTGATCTCATTCGGGGCTATTTTCCTGGCCAACCCTGATCTCCCTGAACGCTTCCGAAGAAATGCCCCGTTAAATCCCGTAGATGTCTCGACATTATATGTCGGTGAAGAAAAAGGCTATACCGATTATCCAACCCTAAATGATAAAGTATGACCAAGATCTGGAGTAGAGAACGACCACTTCATGCTTTTCAGGGGTGATTTACCCACATTAACCGATAATTACGAAGAGTGATACATCATGAAGATCAAAATTGAACGCAAGGAATGCACAACGTGCGGATCATGCTGGGATACCTGTTCGGAAGTCTTTGAGGAAAACCCAGACGATTCATTCAGCCAGATTGTTGAAAAATTCAGAATCAATGGTAATATCGCCGAGGGAATACCGGATCCAAAACTAGAAGAGTGTGCCCAGGATGCGGCAGACGCCTGTCCTGTTGCGATTATAGAAATTTGGGAGTAGATTCTTAAAAACTCTGATTGGCAGGATACGCCTCCACTTAGTGAGACCAGAGATGGCTCCATAGAACCAAATGAATAAACCGTGATTGAAACAAGAGATTCAAAAGATATCAATCTTTTTTTTATAGGACCTGATCCATTACGGATATCATGACTATGACTTACGAAAAACATTACCGAACTCCATATATTGATACAATTTACTCTCGAAAAAAACGGTTTTCATACGTATATATCTTTGATTCTGGATGTAACTGAATCATATGGAGAGCGTTACGAGGAATAATTGATTTTCATGACAACTACACATTACTGGATTATTGTTGCATCCCAGGAGCATGTAAAACTCGGCGTAGCAGGGGGGTTTGCACAGGCAGGGCACGGAAAGCGGCAAGGGCTTGCAAGAATGCATGCTGGTGACCGGATCATTTATTATTCCCCGAAAATCGAATTCGGAGGCGTAGAACCGCTCCATGCATTTACCGCTCTCGGTGAAGTGGAGGATGATGAGATCGTACAGGTCGAGATGTCACCGGATTTCCAACCATTTCGGAGAAAGGTGAAATATGATCGGTTCGGCGTCGTACATATCGAACCGCTGGTCAATGATCTGGAGTTCATCCGGAATAAAAAGTCATGGGGTTATGCGTTCCGATTCGGCCTTCTTGAGATCCAGCGACAGGATTTCGAGCGTATCGAACAGGCTTTTGAGAAACAGGGTTGACAGATCTTGATCTGATTGGAAACACCGGCCTTGATATCTCCGATGCATACGTGCCTGATTTCGGTGCGGGAACCGGATCACTCGCTATTCCGCTTGTAATAAAAGGGGCTCACGTTCCTGCAGTAGACTTTTCAGAAGGGATACTGAAGAAATTATCAGGCCAGAGGCAAAGCCTCATGACTATGTTCCATTGAAAAACATCGAACTCATATCCCCAATATCCCAAAGCAGAATATTATCACCCGGCGTTTTGTTGCGATCTGAAAAACTCCTGGCAATTACCAGATAATGGATACATTCATCATCCGTCTCAATTCCATGGTATGCAAGGTATTTCTCTGCTTTTGCCAACAGACGTGATTGAACATTGAATGCATTCACGTCATCCTGCCATTTTACCTCACAGAAGAGAAACTGGTTCTTGTTTGTTGCGATGAGATCTATCTCATCTTCTTTATACCACCAGCGTGAACAATCAACAAAAGTGAATGGAAGCAGGCCCCGGGTGTTGAAATCCCAAAGGAGATCCCTGATACAATCCTCAAATATTCTTCCAACATAGGAAGAAAAAAATGGTTTTATCTGATGGTGAACCAGTTCAGCCCCTTTTCCCATTTCAACAGTTTTACTATATGGATAGACAAACCTGAACCAGAACGAAAAATAATTATCTGAAAGAAAATATTGACCTTTCTTGCTTTTATCTGATTCCCCTGCAGGTATCTCCCTCTGGATAAGATGAAGGTCTGTTAGGGTCAGAAGGTATTTTGAGACAGTTGATCGCTCAAGTCCGGTATTCTGGGCTATCTTTGAAGATGTGACCTGCCCTTCGGCTATAGCCCGGAGTATTGAGAAATAATATCGCGGCTCTGATACTTCTGTCCGGAGGACAAATTCCGTATCCCAAAAGAGTACCGAGTCCTCTACGAGTATTTTTGTCTGGATATTTTCGAAAATGTCTTTCTGAATATCCGCTTTTAAAAGATAGGCAGGCGTCCCCCCAAATACCGCGTACAGTTCTACCGCCTGTTTCAGGACCTGACAGTACTTAAGAATATGGGTAAACCTCAACGGTCTGATCAAGTACTGTCCCGTTCTTCTTCCAAAAAGAGGACTCTTATACTGCATGGTCAGTTCCTCCATCATACTGATGGATGAACCGGAGAGGATAAGAAATACCCGTGAATCTTTGAGCCAGGTATCCCAGTGATATTGGAGAATCGAGGGGAGGGACGGATCTTCTTTCACCAGGTAGGGAAACTCGTCAAATGCCAGGACCGT
>JAZDKH010000536.1:0-10099 GCA_043803325.1 Methanobacteriota archaeon
AGGATAAAGAGTCCCTTGGTTCCGTTGAACTCCACGGGAATTACCTGTCCTGACTCGGTATAATCGCCAAATCCGGATGAGTCCGGCATTCTGATAAATTCATACTTGACTATCGGCTCTGCGACCTTCAGGGGATAGGGAACTACTTTTTCCAGGACAGCAGGATCTGTCTCATACGTGATAATGAAGTATTCCCGATTATTGAAGTGGTAATTCGTGTAAAGCATACAAATCAGGAGGGCTTCATAGTAGTAAGCAACCGTTCTGAATTATTTCAGGACGTTTTGCGATATCCTAAAATTTTTGGATTATGATTTTAATCGCAGAGGGTGAAGGGTATCGGTAATAGATTTAGGGAGATGAAGCCTTCCCGTACCGATTCAGGCAAAAACCGGTGAAGAATATTCAAGATCAGCCTAGTCCTGCCTGAGACCAAGAGCCGGAATTGCAATGTTCTCTGCAACCGTGAAATTTTCTATCAACGCATAATCCTGAAAAACATATCCCATCTTCTCAAGTCTGAACCGGGAACGGTCAGCGGCAGACATCTCTGAAATATCAGTCCCGTTGATGGTGATAGTCTCGGCAGTCTGCCGGTCAAGAAGCCCGACAAGGTGGAGAAATGTTAATTTTCCGCTTCCACTCGGGCCGATAACCCCGACAAATTCCCCTTTCTCAATTTTTATTGAATTAACATCCTCTTTGAGATTATGTCATCAGCCCGTGTTACCCCGCATATGGCAGAAAAATTGGCCAGTTACATGAAGGCATTTTACATCGGATCTCTGCCCGGTTCATCCGCCAGTACCCTGATGGATTGCCATCAGGGACTGATCCCTATATCCTGGCAAATGCGATGCTTTCATTATTTATCGGTCTGAAGATACGGGGGAAACTGGGTCTTTCCCCAGAGCAGGCCCGGGAAACCTGGCAGCTGGTGATGACCGGGTTATGCAGTCCCCTCATTAATACTTATTGAAAATGCGTCTTTTCCGTTCAGGGTTCTGTTTCTATTTTAAACGTTCATTCAACAAATTCTTGATTTTCTCAAAATATTCTTCTTTCTTCCAGAATTCTTCGAAGTTTTTAAAATATTCATCCCATGCGTCTTCAACAAGTGGCTTTCCACACCGATTGCAGAATCTGTCTGTTGGTTCATTCATAAATTTGCATGAGTTACATAATCCTGGCAAATCATCCTTAAAATAATGTAGAAAAGCATCCTCTACAACAGATGTGACAGATCTACCTTCTGTTTTAGATTTTGCTTTAATTTTTTGAACTAAAAATGAAGATATTCTTGCAGAGAAATGTTCCTTATTTTCATCGATTTTGTTAGACATTGTGTGTAATTTATCGTTGCACCCAAGGTGTTATAAATTCTCTCTCTAACATTCATGAAATGAGAATTCATTTTATAACGCTCTATCTTGGAGAAGTTACATTTGAAATATACTCTGGAATCAGGGTGTATTGATCTGATATGGTAGCCCAATAATTATCTCATTAATAAAATATTACCGAAAATATAATACTGTTTAAAAGATAAGGATTGGTATTACCGACTTTTTTAATCTTCAGATACTGCTAAAGCAGGGGCAGTTATAGAGGAGAAAAAGAAGGTGACATAAGCTCGATGACTTATAATCTGGATGGGGCATGAATGTCCGAACCGGGGATTTGGGCATGTAATAGGTGTGCAGGGGTGACAGGATGAACAGGGATTCAGATTTCTTAACCATTGGTATGTATTGTATTGGTATTCTCCTCCTTTTCGGGTGTGTAACACCCGCATGGGCAGATTTGACAAAACACAATTTTCCGGGTGTACAGAGTTCGTATGTGGCTCTTACCCCGTATCATACCGGAGAAGATTATTCGTTCACCGGAAATTATGAAAATGGGCAGATAACCATCACCAGTCCTGGCGGGTATTACCTTTCACAGAATCTGACGACGGCATCAACAGATTACGCTATTCAGATAGAAGCCCCGGATGTCGCCCTTGACGGGTATGAGATGCTTCTCACCGGACCTGGTAGTTCCGGGATTGGGGTTAATGTCGTACCAAATGGATCTCATGCCATTGTAACGAACTTTAGTTCGGTTTCTGGTTTTTATAAGGGAATATATTCTGATGGAGAATATGCTACCATTTCCGATTCTACTGTCCATGACAACATTGCAACGGGAATAAATTCATGTGGTAATTATTCGGAAATTATCGGAAATTTCGTGTATAATCAAAGCGATGTCGGGATCCATTCGTTCGGTCATTATTCAAATATTACTGATAATTATGCATCATTTAATCGAAATGGAATCTTATCCCAGGGAAATTATGCTGAGGTGTCTGGTAATGCCGGAAATGACAACTCCAATTATGGTATCTACGCAGGCGGAATGCATGTAGGCCCTGAACCGGGAAACGAAGGGCATGGATATTATGCCCGGATTATCGATAATGTTGCGCTTTTGAATGCTGTTGGGGGAATTAAATCTACCCTCCCTCATGCAATAATCCAGGACAATTCAGTCTTTCAGAATAAGGAAAATGGTATTGCGCTCTATGCGTGGAGTAATAATACTACGATAACGGGTAATTATATTTCAGATAATCCAACAGGAATTAACCTGAGTGATTGGGCACTGAATGTATCTGTTATCGATAATCAGATTCGCTCTGACAGTAATTCCGGGATCTATGTCACCTCGGGTAATGGAAATGGAAATGGGGAAATCTATGACAACATTTTCTCAGGCCAGAAATATGTCAATGGGACCGGAAAACTCGGGCTGTTTTCATGGACCAATCCTGCCGGACCAACCCAGGGAACAAATATCATGGACGGTCCATTCATCGCAGGAAATTACTGGACCAATTCTAACCATACCGGGTGGTCTGATCAGCAGCCGGTGAACCCGAACGGATACTCGACTACCCCGTATGAAGTCGCTGTCGGGGTGTATGATACTGCTCCGCTCGTAAAGGTGGAAGCAACTCCGACACCAATCCCTACTCCCACCCCGATTCCGCTGGCTGTCAACTTTACCGCAAGTCCGGTGAGCGGAGTTCCACCGCTTACTGTCCAGTTTACCGATCTTTCAACTGGCTCTCCGACTGCATGGAGATGGAACTTAGGAGACGGGACGTACTCGACTTTGATGAATCCCCTTCATGTATATGGAGGGATTGGAAGATACACCGTCACTCTTGAGGTGGAGAACGATGATGCAACCGCAATTGTGCGGAAAACAGAGTTCGTGAAAACCTCCCGTCCAAAGCAATAATCCCGATGGTCCCGTTTCTCTTCTCTTTTTTGATACTATCTTGGAAGTCTCATGTAATTGGGTAATGTGGTGGCGATCTACAATTATTGTACTGGTGATTATATCAAAACATAGTGCGGAGTACGAGTTCTGTGATATCATACGGCAGTTCCCGACATAATTACTCAATCTGCCAGGGCTTCTCCTCCGATTCCGGGTTTCCGTCCAATATAACTGCCTTTTGAGCATATAGGGCAGCTCCCGTGTGCCCTGTTGCAACTCCCTGCCCGATGGATCGGGCGACGGCACAGGCAAGAGGATCGTGTATCGTCTATGCAAAAAGTTATAGATGGTTTTAATTGAAGGAGCAATCCTGTCATTAAAAGTCTCCTTAATTCGGTTATTAGATAATCCATACCCTGAAGGTCTGATATATCTTCTTGATACAACAACCTAATTCCCGGAAATACCCACCAGTACCTGACGGTTTCTGGGACCATCGAACTCGCAGAAGTACAGGGACTGCCAGGTACCAAGTGCCAGATGACCATCGATAACCGGCATCATCTGAGAAAACCCCATGAGCGATGCCTTGATATGGGCGTCTGAATTTCCTTCAGCATGGCGATAATCTCCTGCCGCCGGCACGAGGCGGGTAAGACCGGCAAGGATATCCCGTGTTACATCAGGATCTGCATTCTCGTTGATGGTCAGGCCAGCTGTCGTATGAGGCATATATACATAACAGGTTCCATTCAGTACACCCGTTTTTGCCAGTTCCTCTGAAATCCTGTTCGTAATATCAATGAACTCTGTCCTCAAACCAGTCCTGACTTCAATCTTTGTCCACTTCATATGATCACCGTTGTCCAGTCATAAGACACATGTCTTACAGTCCTGCTCGCCACAGGGGATGTTGTCAATCTTCCATTTCAGAGCCCAGGATTTAATTGACCTGATGATCTCAATTAGACCGAGCCCACTTTCAGTCAGGGTATATTCACACTTCACCGGAAATGCCGTTGCATCAACATTCTTATTCACGATTCCCTCTACTTCAAGTTCTTTAAGCCGCTCTGAAAGAATTTTAGGGGTTATATCATCAAGGGCATCCTTGAGTTCAGAAAACCTCCGGGTATAATTCTCCCCTTTGTATAACTCAAGAATGATCAGAAAGGTCCATTTCTTGGTCAGGTATTTCACCGTCATATTGACGGTGCAGATCTCTTGCACAGTATATTTTTTGAAACTCGTACCTATTAATAAATAGATATACATAGGATATCGCATATCATTTCGATACGTTAGGGAGACTACGATGTTTTGTTATCAATGTGAAGAAACTGCCCGGGGAACCGGATGCACGGTAAAAGGTGTCTGTGGAAAGGAAGATCATACGGCAGGAGTTCAGGATGTGCTGCTGTATCTCTGCAAGGGGATCTCTACACGAAACCTTGCAGCAATGGCCAAAGGTTCCGGAACCAAAGACGCAGGGACATTCATTACTGAAGCCCTCTTTGCCACCCTGACCAACACCAATTTTGATGATCAGCGACTGAAAGAGATGATCACCAGGGCTGTCTCCATCAGGGACTCCCTTCCAAAATCCGGAGCAGACGAACCAGAAGCCTGCACCTGGATTCCGAAGAATGATGATGAGATCGTGGCCAAAGCAAAAGAGATTGCTGAGCAGGCACAGGTCAATGATGATCTTCATTCGCTGCGGGCTATGCTGATCTTTGGTCTGAAAGGCCTCGCAGCCTACTACCATCATGCAGAGATGCTTGGCTATACCGACGAGGAGATACCGAACTTCATGCAGAAAGGGCTGGCATCAACCCTTCAGACGCTCCCAGCTGATCAGATGACTGCCCTGGTCCTAGAATGTGGAGGAGTCGGAGTGAAAGTACTTGCACTGCTCGACACCGCGAATACGAAGACGTATGGCAGTCCTGAGATCACCTCGGTAAAAACCACTGTCGGAACAAAACCCGGGATTCTCATCACCGGCCATGACCTTCGAGACCTCGAACAACTTTTAGAGCAGTCAAAGGATAACGGGGTGGATATCTACACTCATGGTGAGATGCTTCCTGCCAATGCCTACCCTGCTCTCAAGAAATACCAGCATCTGGTCGGAAACTACGGCTCCTCCTGGTGGCACCAGAAGGAGGAATTTGAGAAGTTCAACGGGCCGATTGTGGTCACCACAAACTGTATAGTTCCTCCAAAAGATTCGTACAAGGATAAGATCTACACTACCGGACCGGCAGGATATCCGGGAATTAAACACATTGTAACATCAACAGATGGGACAAAAGACTTTTCACCGATCATAGAACATGCAAAGAAATGTCAGCCTCCACAGGACCCGGGGACCAATGGTCGTGATCTCATTACCGGTTGTGCCCATGATGCAGTTCTGGCACTGGCAGGAACTGTTGTTGAAGCTGTAAAGAAGGGCGATATTAAGCGGTTCATTGTTATGGCCGGGTGTGACGGTCGCCAGCGTGAGCGGCAATATTATACTGATTTTGCCCTGGCACTGCCAAAGGACACGGTTATCCTGACCGCCGGATGTGCCAAATTCAGGTACAACTCTCTTGACCTGGGCACAATTGGCGGGATCCCACGGGTGATTGACGCCGGCCAGTGCAATGACTGCTATTCCCTGGTAGTGATTGCCCAGGCACTTGCAGAGGCATTTGGTGTCGGTATCAACGAACTCCCGATCTCCTACAACATCGCCTGGTATGAACAGAAAGCATGCCTTGTTCTGTATGCTCTCCTTTACCTCGGGGTAAAAAACATCACCCTTGGTCCTAAACTTCCGGGATTCATCTCTCCGGGAATATTAAAAGTCCTGGTTGAGAACTTTGGGCTTGGAAAGAACAGTACGGTAGAAGAGGATATGAAGCGGATGGTTCCTGCCTGAATAATACCGGATGTCATACCGGTATCTGATTCCTTTTCAATATGATCCCAAAGCGTGAACCGTACACCCTCCGGATTTCCTCCTCTATCAAAGGAGAATCCCTGAATATGTCAGCCAGTAATCTGCATCATTTTCTCATGGAGATCCCGAATGGAATTTAATTCTGAAATCCTGGACAAACCTGAAAAACATAACCAAAAGCGTGATGATTTGGAAGCAAAAGTGCTGATCCTCAAAGATCTGGTAGACTATCAGGATGGCACTGTTGCGAGCCGGATGATTGTAAACACGGGGTCCGGTTCAATCACCCTGTTCTCGTTTGATGAAGACGAAGGACTTTCTGAACATACTGCCCCGTTTGACGCAATGGTGACCATCCTCGACGGAGCGTGTGAAGTATGGATTGCAGGAGTCACTCACCAGATGAAGGAAGGCGATACCATCATCTTTCCGGCAGGTGTTTCCCATGCCCTGAGTGCCGTCACCCGATTTAAAATGTCGCTGACGATGATCCGGGAGAAGGAACCATGAGTGATGAGAAAGACGGGGTATACTGCAAGGTTTGTGGAGGTATTATCCCGCAGGACACTGCAATTGGATCCATTGAAGTTGATGGGAAACCAACCGGAATGAACCAGCTGGATTTCATTCTGGATGAGGTTGCTGCCCTGCATCTGCAGAGTACTCATGATATCAGAAATGAATTGATAAAAAGGGCGAAAGTCCTCAATTATATCCCTACTAAGAGTACTGAAAAATATGCAGATAGTCTCCTCCGGGTATATAAGGAACGATTACAAAAATAGGAGTAAATAGAATGAACTCGTATGAATGCTCTACCTGTGGGTATGTATATCATCCGGCTGTAGGAGATGAAAAGAATGGGATATCTCCGGGAACTGCGTTTGAAGATCTCCCTGACGACTGGGTCTGTCCCCTCTGTTTAGAAGGAAAAGAAGTCTTTGAGATCGTTACATAACAGGGTATTCCTGATTTTTGATCAAGCATACCGGGTTTTTGAGTTTTCAGGAGAGAAATTGGTATGATCTCTACAATTATGGGTGATATGATCCGGTATTTTAAGGGCGATGTAAAACGGATCAATCATGCACTCAAGGTGTACTGTTTCGCCTCATTAATATCAACAGAATCCGATTCAGATAAGCAAAAACATCTAATTATCAGCATTTCTGCATTACTACATGATATCGGCATTCCGGAAGCAGAACGCAAATACCAATCTTCATCAGGGAGATACCAGGAACGAGAAGGTCCTCCGATCGCCAGGGAAA
The DNA here is from genome assembly GCA_043803325.1 of Methanobacteriota archaeon. Lineage (GTDB taxonomy): Archaea > Halobacteriota > Methanomicrobia > Methanomicrobiales > Methanospirillaceae > Methanospirillum. The sequence goes on from JAZDKH010000536.1 coordinate 7,498, forward strand.
TTCTGAAATCGTATGATCTGAATGATGGGATTGTTGATCGGATATGTTTCATTATCGGGAATCATCACTCCTATTCAAAAATAGATGGGATGGATTTCCAAATCCTGGTAGAGGCTGATTTTCTCGTAAATATCTTTGAAGATTCACAAAGCCGGGAATATGTCCAAAATGTCAGGGAAAAAATATTCAGGACCGAATCAGGAATCAGGCACCTGGATGAGTTGTATCTGGGATAACGGAAACAGATGAAACATTCGTCAGTGAATAACTCCCCCTTCCAGAGAGCTGATTATATAAGTCACCTATATACTCATATGTGAATAATGGGGTTTTGGTGAGCCTTTTTTATATTCGTGCAACCGGAGATAAATAATCCGGGGATGAACAGAGACATTCTAAGCCAAAAACCCGGTCTGATGAGGGTACCGAAGGGATCGATCAGTATTATCTTATGACTTTCCTTTTTTTGACCTTCTGAACTTCAGTCGTTCATCTTTCTCCATCTTTTCGGTTGCATACTGGAAGATTAACCGGGGTGCAGCCTCTTTCCAGGATATCAGGAATGCTTCTACCGGGGTGGGATCAATCTTCCACATCTCCCGAAGCAACCATCCGAGCCCCTGATGAACCACCCGTTCAGAGTCGGTCATCAGAGGACTGATACAATCAAAAACGAAGGGGTATTGATCGGTCTGGTTTTTCAGGGCCAGCATACTGACAGGAACCGCCCGTCGTTTCCATTTGGATACTCCTTCCCGCCAGGGCTCGAGATCTGATATATTGATCAGCTTTCTGGTGAGCATTGGAAGGATAATACGCTGACAGAGTATATCTGCCTGGGCCCAGTTGCAAATTCCCCCATCCAGCCACCAACCTACACGACGAAATGTCTCTTTGGTATATTGATCCCTGAATGATTCCAGGAATAAAATCGCCAGGATAACGGGCTCATATTTTCCACCCCTGACCAGCAGGTCTCCGAGATCAAGAAACCCATTTAGACCAAGTTCTTCAGAGTACTGTTCAGACCAGATCTTCTGCTGTGAAGGAAGCAGGTCTTTTTCTATGCCATAGGCATCATATCCTTCGGTAAAAAATCGTGAATATTTACGAACGATTTCTGGATTCCGGTGTTCCTCAAGGAATGACACAATTTCCCGTTCTATTGTTACAATACGATGATTCATGGGAGATCCCAAATTTGATATGGCTCATCCTGTTTAATTCCTGATGACAGATGCATACACTGATTAGGCGATGAATATTAATTATAATTAAAGGTAAGACGAGTATTCTTAAGATGTTAGAATCGTCTATGGGGAGGAATAAGATGGATATAACAATTCAATACGATTGCATTAATATTGACTGGAATCAGGTATCAGACATATTAAAAGCCGGAGAAATGCCTAATTTTGAGGGAGAGGTGCATAAAAGGGCATTTGAAAATAGTTATGCGGTTGTATTTGTTTTTGTTGAAGATACTCTGGTAGGATTTGGTCGTGCAATATCTGATGGAACGTACCAGGCAGCACTATATGATGTTGCAGTATTACCTGAATATCAGGGGAAACAGATTGGTACAGTAATCGTCAATAGTATTTTGAATATTCTTCCCCAATGTAATTTCATACTCTATAGTGCACCAGGAAAAGAAAAATTTTATAAAATCTTAAATTTCCGGAAGATGAAAACGGGAATGGCATTATTCCGGGATCCGGAACTGATGCTTACGAAAGGGTTTACCGAATAATAACCCTCAAATCTAAAATCACTCGAAACATTGATTTTGATCCCCCGGTATTCAGCGTACGCAATTGGGATTGCAATATTATCACTTACATTTGAAAATGCGGTATAATTAACCAGTTCCAATCCGGATTACCCTTACTTCTGACTCACCATTATATCGGATACCTTAAACCCGGTCTGTGCATAAGTTAAGAATCCCACTTTCCCAGAGGAGAAGGTATCATCAACGCCATGAACCATTGACTCTCCATCAAAGGATACATCAAGTTTATTTCCAATAGCATTAAATACAACCTTGTATTCCTTGCCAGGTTCATACGCTTTTTTATTCTCGTCGATTACTATCCTCTTTCCATCTACAAACTTCTCAAGCCTGGTGAATGGTCCCTTATTCACCGGATCAACGAGAGTAATAAACCGGTAATAATTACCCTTATCCTGATACCTGACAATGGCCCCCATTCCATCATTATCTTCAGCCTTCATGGTGAATGAAAGCACATAATCGGTATCATCAGAAGAACCGCTTACAATATGTGTCCCCTGCCAGAAATCATACTCATTATCAGTCCTGAAAATATTGCTGTTTTGGGTAATAATCCCGTCTTGAATCACCCAGTTCGATGGTTCTGAAGGATTGGGATCTTCAACAATAACCCATCCTGTATCAGCCTCTGAACCTGATACAGACTCTTTGATTCCTGTATCTTCCCAATTTACCCCGACAAATCCTGAGAATCCGGAAGCTTCATTATGAGACCAGGTATCAGGATCAGAATCCTTCACAGAATAGGTACCTGCCGGGAGGCTGATGTTTGGCCTGGCTACCCAATGTGCATCTTTATTGAGT